>JBJTIJ010000380.1:0-2265 GCA_046094945.1 Planctomycetia bacterium
GGCAGCCAGCCTCGACTTCTCGAGCCCCACCACCTTCGACTCGCCCGGCGTCACCAGCAGCAGGCGCGGCACCTCGTCGCCGGCCGCAGCGTGAGCACCGTGTCGAGGCTGGCGCGCGCCTCGTCGCGCTGGCCCAGCGACATGCGCAGCCAGGCCAGCACGAGGTGCAGGTCGGCGTTGCCCGGCTCGGCGGCCGCGCGCGTGGCCAGGCCGGCGAGGCGCTCGTCGAAGCGCTCGGGCGCGGCGTAGAGCACGCGCGGGTCGAAGGCGTAGCCGCGCGGGAAGGCGCCCAGCAGGGCGGCTTGCGTGAGGGCCTGCGCGGCGCGCTCGGGCCGCTGCAGCGCGAAGGCGGCGTGCGCCACGCCCAGCCAGGCCTGGCCCAGCGCCGGCACGCGCGCGGCCAGCGCCTCGAGCGTGGCCAGCGCGCTGGCGTAGTCCTCGGCGGCGAAGGCGGCCAGGCTCTGCTGCAGCGCCTGCTGGTCGTCGGCCGAGAGCGTGGGCGGCGGCGCGGGCGCCTCGGCGTCCGGTGTGGCGGCCGCAGCGGCCGGCGCAGGCTCGGGGGCCGGCTCGGGCTCGGGCGCGGGTGCTGCCTGCTCGGGCACCTGCGGCGGCTGCAGCGCGGCGGGCGGCAGCAGCACCGGCTGCTGCACCGGCGGCTGCTGAACCAGCGGCTGCTGCACCACCGGCGGCGGCAGCACGATCACGGGCGCGGGCTCGACCACCACCACCGGCGGGGGCAGCACGAACACCGGCGGGGGCGTGACGATCACGGGCGCGCAATCGCAGCTGCCGAAGCCCCACACGTTGATGACCGTGACCGGCACCCAGGGATCGATGTAGCGCGGCACCGGGCGCACGTAGAGGCGGCGCCAGCTGCTGCCGAGCACGTACGCATCGCCGTGGCACGCGCTGCCGAAGCCGCCGTAGCGCACGCCGGCGCCCGACGAGGTCGTGCGCGTGCCGCCGTAGTGCACGCCGGCCCCGCTGCTGCGCACGCCGCCCGAGCCCCTGACAGTGGCCTCGGGCGCGGGCGGCACGCGCGGCGTGGCCGGCGCCAGCGTGCCGCCGCTGCGGACGCCCGTGGCCTGCGTGACGGGCGTCACGTTCCGCGGCAGGGCGGCGCGCGGCGTGGCGGCCGCGAGGCTGCCGCCGGCGCGCAGCGTGGGCGGGGCGCTGCGAGGGCTGGAGGGGCTGGTCGGGCCAGACACGCTGGCGGGGCTCGACGGGCTGGAGGCGAGCGTGGAGGGCTCGTCGCCGGTCGCGCTGGCCGGGGGCGTGGCCACCGGCCGGGTGCGCGGGCGGGGCGCGGCGCTGTCCTCGCGCGGGGACACGCGCGTGCCGCCGCCGCTGCCCTGCGGCAGGCCCACGGGCCGGCTGGGCCAGCCCGGCGTCGCCTGCGCCAGGCCGCCCGCGGCAGCCGTGCCGCTCGCCGGCGGCCGCGTGGACGGCGGGCTGGGAGGCGGCGTCAGCACCGGCAAGGTGCGCGGGCGTGCGGGCACGGGCGTGCTGGCCGTGGCCGGCGCGGCCGGCATCACCGCAGGCCGCGTGCTGCTGGGGATGCGATAGGGCACCGGCTGGCTGCTGGGCGCGGCCGTGCTGCTGGGCCAGGCACGGGGCGTGGTGCTGCCGGGGGTGTACGCGCCTGGTGTGTACGTGCTGGGCGTGTACGCGCCGGGCGTGCTGCTGCCGTACGGGCTGCGGGGCTGGGGCAGCGTGGAGGAGGGGCCAGCCGGGCGCGGCGCGCTGGCCGCGGCCGGGGGCAGGCTGATGGGCCGCACGCCGGGGCTGGCGGGCACCTGCACCCCAGGCTGCGGCTGGGCCCGCGGGACGCCGGCCTGCGGCAGCGCCCAGCTGCGCGCCGGGCTGGGCTGGGCGCCGCTGCCCGGCCAGGTGCTGCCCGGCCAGCTGCTGCTCGGCCGGGGCGCGGGCACCGGGCTCGTCGTGGCCGGCTGGCGCCAGCTGCGGGGCGCAGCGGCCCACGGCCGGCGGGGGTCGCTGGGCTGCTCGTCGGCATGGGCGCGGGGGGCCAACCCCATGGGGGCCAGCGCCAGGCAGGCGCAGGCCAGCAGCACGAGGCGCGACGAGGACGGCAACGTCATCCGAGGTCTCCTGGACTGCCCACCGGCGAGGTCAGTGGGGGTCCGCAGCGCACATGGCGCGCCAATCGCAGCATGGCGCGCCAATCGTGGGCCGGGCGGCGAGGGCGCCCGCGGGCGACGCCGCCGGCGCCGGGCACGCCTGCGCAGGCACGCCAGCGAGGAGCCG
>JBJTIJ010000381.1:0-2720 GCA_046094945.1 Planctomycetia bacterium
GCCCCCCGCGCGGCCACGTCGGCGGCCACCGCCTCCGCCGCCAGCGGCCGGCCGAAGCCGCGCGCCGCGGCCGGCATGGCCGCCAGCGCCTGCGGGTCGCCCAGCCGCCCGCGCAGGCTGGCCAGCAGGCCCTCCGGCCCCAGCCCGCGCACGCCCGCCCCCGCGGCCACCACCGCGTCGGCGTTGCGCTCCTCCTGGCCGGCGATGTGGGCGGCCACCAGCAGCGGCCGGCCCGCCGCCATGCACTCGCTGGTGGTGATGCCCCCGCTCTTGGAGACCACCACGTCGGCCACGGCCATCAGGGCCGGCACCTCGTCCACGAAGCCCAGCGCGTGCAGCACGGACCCCGGCGGGCGCTCCAGCGCCTCGACCGCACGCCGCTGGCGCACGTTCGTGCCGCACACCGCCAGCACCTGCACGTCGGGCCGCTCGCGCCACAGCGCCGCGATGGCCGGCGCCACGGGCGCCGCCGCGAACCCGCCCGAGAGGAAGAGCACGGTGGGCCGGCCGGCCACGAGCCCGAGCCGCTCGCGCACGGCGGCCACGTCGCACGGCGCCCCGAAGCCGGCGCGCACGGGGATGCCCGTCACGACCAGCGCCGCGCGCGGCAGTCCGTAGCGCTGCGCGAAGCGCTCGGCCACCGGCTCGCTGGACACGAAGGCGCGCGAGACGTGCGGCCAGTGCCAGGCGCGGTGCGCGTCGTGGTCCGTGACCACCACCTCCAGCGGCGCGGCCAGCCTGCCGTCGCCACGCGCCCCCGAGAGCAGCTCCGGGGCCAGGAAGTGCGTGCACAGCACGAGGTCGGGCGCCCAGGCCAGCACGTCGCGCACCAGCCGCCGGCCCGCCAGGCGCGTCAGCAGGTGGCCCAGGCGCGAGTGGCGCCGGTCGGTGGCCTCGTAGAGCCGCCGCCACAGCCCGGGGAAGCGGTCCACCAGCGCGACGTAGCCGCGCCGGTAGGTGCCCCGGAACCAGGCCGGCATGTGGTCGAGCGCATCCCAGTGCTCGACCACCAGCTGCGGGTGGCGCGCGCGGAAGGCCTCCAGCAGCGCCTGCGCCGCCTTCACGTGCCCATGGCCGGCCGAGCCGCTCAGCAGGAGCACGCGCGCCGCCATGGCCGCGATGCTACCCCGCCCGCATCGCTCACCGCCCGACCCGCACCCAACCTCCTCGTGCGCCGCCCCCAGGCACGCCGCCGCACCGCCCGCCATGCGCTTGCTGCGCGCACAGCGCCTGCACTACGCGTCCACCCGCCCCACGCCCTCTCGCACCGACGCGCCCGAGGGGGAGCGGAAGCCCCATGACGACGACGACGCGTAGCCGAGCTACGCGAGGAGGAGGAAGGGGGCTGAGCGCCCCCCTCCGGCGCGTCGCCCCCCGGCATCCTCGCTAGCTGCACCCACTCGTCTGGCCGCAGGTGTTGCACTTCAGGCACGACCCATTGCGCACCATCGTGAACGCCTGGCAGTTCGTGCAGCAGTCGCCCGTGTAGCCCTTGAGGCGCGCCTCGTCGTACTGCGAGAGCACCGTGGTGCGCTGGCTGCGCACCTTGAGCAGGGCCTCGGTCACCACCGTGGAGGACGACGCCGAGGGCGTCACGCTCACGCCGGGCGAGACCGTGAAGCCCTTGGGCGCCACCTCGCCCACGTGGCCTGCCTGGCCGCCCGCCTGGCTCGCCTGGCTCGCCTGGCCCACTTGGCCCACCGGGCCGTCGGAGGCGGCCGGCGCGGGCACGTGCCCGTTGCCCGCCGGCATGCCGCGCACCGAGGGGTGCATGGCCTGGCGCGAGAAGAGGCCCAGGTCCTCGGCCGGCTCCTCCAGCGAGCGCTCGACCACCTCCTCGCGCTCCACCTCGGGCGCGTCGTCGTTGCGCACGATGTCGGGGGCGAGGTCCTCCTCGGTCACCTGCGCCAGGTCGCGCCGGTCGAGGTAGGTGATGGCCAGCTCGCGGAAGATGTAGTCGATGATCGAGGTGGACATCTTGATGCGGTCGTTGCCGCCCACGATGCCGTTGGGCTCGAAGCGCGTGAAGACGAAGGCCTCGGTGAACTCCTCCAGCGGCACGCCGTACTGCAGGCCCAGCGAGACGGCGATGGCGAAGCAGTTCATCAGGCTGCGGAAGGCGGCGCCCTCCTTGTGCATGTCGATGAAGATCTCGCCCAGCTGCCCGTCCTGGTACTCGCCGGTGCGCAGGTACACCTTGTGGCCGCCGATGACGGCCTTCTGGGTGTAGCCGCCGCGGCGCTGCGGCAGGCGGTGGCGGCTGGCCAGGTAGCGCACGATGGTGCGCTCGGTCACCTGGCGCACGCGCTCACGCGTCGTCGCATCCGCAGCGGGGATCGCGGGCGTCGAGGGCATCCCGGCCGTCGCGGCCGGGGCGGCTTCCCCCGCGGGAGCCGCCCCCCGGGCGGCGTCGTCCTGCAGGGCCGCATCGCCCAGCGCCGCCTCGTCGGCGTCGTCGCTGGTGGTGCTCAGCGGCTGGCTGAGCTTGCTGCCGTCGCGGTAGAGCGCGTTGGCCTTGAGCATCATGCGCCACGACACGTCGTAGGCCTGCTTGACGTCCTCGACCGTGGCGTCGTTGGGCATGTTGATCGTCTTGCTTATGGCGCCCGACACGAAGGGCTGGGCCGCCGCCATCTGGTGGATGTGGCCCAGCACGCTGATGTAGCGCGTGCCGTAGCGGCCGCAGCGGCTGGCGCAGTCGAACACCGGCAGGTGCTCGG
>JBJTIJ010000382.1:0-4740 GCA_046094945.1 Planctomycetia bacterium
AGGCCCAACCCCCGGCCCACCGCTCCCCACCCGCGGTGGAGCGCCTCGCTAGCGCCCGGCCGCGGCCTCGCGGGCGGCCAGCGCCTCGCGCGCACGCACCTCGTGGGGCGTGCCGGCAAAGCCCGTAGCCAGGCTGCGCAGCAAGCCCAGCGCCTCATCGGCGCGGCCCAGGCGCACCAGCACCTGCGCGCGGGCGATGTCGGCCGTGAGCCGCTCGCCGGCCAGGGCCTCCAGCCGCTGCGCGAAGTCGCGCACGTCGGCCGGGGCCGTGACCGGCTCGGCCGCGCTGCGCGCCAGCGCCAGCGCAGGGCCGTACTCCCACGCCCGCACCTTCTCGCGCACCGCGTCCAGCCCGGACGGCACCTTGCCCAGCTCGGCGACGCGGAAGCGCGCCAGCTCCTCCTGCAGCACGTCCTCGGGGCCGCGGTTGCTCAGCCGCACGCGGCCATCGATGCCCACCACGTAGTCGGTGGGCCGGCGGTCCACCTGGTAGGCCTGCGCCAGCGCACCCGTCGGGTCGCAGGCCACGGGGAAGGTGTAGCGGTTCTGGTCCAGGAAGGGCTTGACCTCGTCGGGCGCGTACTGGTGCACGATGGTCAGCACCACCAGCCCGCTGTTGCCGTAGAGCTCGTGCATCTGCTGGGCCAGCGGCAGCGTCTTGCGGCAGTGCGGGCAGTCGCGCAGCCAGAACTTGATCCAGACCACCTTGCCGCGGAAGGCCGAGAGCGACTGGCCGCGCGTGATCCCGTTGAGGCCCGCGGGGAAGGTCAGCTCCGGCGCCATCAGGCCGTCGAGCACGGCGCCCTCGGCCGAGGCCGGGCGCACCCCGTCGTGCAGCCCGTAGCGCAGCCCGCAGGCTGCGGCGAGCACGAGGCAGGCAAGCAGGGGCAGGCGCTTCATGGCGGCTCCGCGGCCCCCGTGGCGGGGCCAGGTGGTGGGTCCTAGGTCGGTCGCGTGAGTGTAGGACGCGCGGGGCGCGCCCCCAGCCCTTGGATCGGCTCAGGGACGGGCCGAGGCCAGTGCCTGCAGGGCCACCCGGGCCACGTTCTCGGCCGTGAAGCCGAACTCCTGGAACAGGCGCCCGGCCGGCGCCGAGGCCCCGAAGCGGTCCAGCGTCACCAGCACGCCGCCCGCCCCCACCCAGCGCTCCCCGCCCAGCGAGGCGGCCGCCTCGATGCCCACCCGCAGCGTGCCGGGGCCCAGCACCGCCTCGCGTTCGGCCGCCGGCTGCTGGGCGAACAGGTCCCAGGCCGGCAGCGACACCACGCGGGCCGGCTGGCCCTGGCGGCGGCTGAGCGCCTCGCCCAGCAGGGCCAGCTCGACCTCGCTGCCGGTGGCCACCAGCGTCAGGCGTGCCCCGGGCGCCTCGCGCAGCACGTAACCGCCCTGCCGCAGCCCCTGCGCCGGCGCGTGCTGGCCGCGGTCCAGCGTGGCCAGCGCCTGCCGCGTGAGCACGAGCGCGGTCGGGCCCTTGCGCACCAGCGCCTGCCGCCAGGCCTCGGCCACCTCGTTGGCGTCGCAGGGGCGCACCACGCACAGGCCGGGAATGGCGCGCAGGCCGGCCAGCTGCTCGATGGGCTGGTGCGTGGGACCGTCCTCGCCCACGCCCACCGAGTCGTGCGTGAACACGTAGGTGACAGGCAGGCGCATCAGCGCCGCCAGCCGGATGGCGGGCTTCATGTAGTCGCTGAAGATCAGGAAGGTGGCCCCGAAGGGCCGCCATCCCCCGTGCAGCGCCATGCCGTTGAGGATGGCACCCATGCCGTGCTCGCGCACGCCGAAGTGCAGCGTGCGCCCGGCGTGCTGCCCGCGCTGCACCTCGCCCAGGCCCGGCAGCGTGGTGTTGTTCGAGCCGGCCAGGTCGGCCGAGCCCCCCACCAGCTCGGGCACGCGAGCCGCCACGGCCTGCAGCACCTTGCCGCTGGCCTGCCGCGTGGCCATCTTGCCCCCGGCGGGGAAGCTGGGCAGCGCACCCTCCCAGCCCTCGGGCAGGCGCCCGGAGAGCACGCGGTCGAGCTCGGCACACAGGTCAGGGTGCGCCGCCCGGTAGGCCACGACACGGGCCTCCCAGGCGGCCACCTGCGCAGCGCCGCGCGCACCGGCCTCGCGCATGTGGGCGGCGACCTCGGGGGGCACGAGGAACTGCGCGTCCTCGGGCCAGCCCAGTGCGCGCTTCACGGCGCGGATCTCGCTGTCGCCCAGCGGCGCGCCATGGGCCTCGGAGGTGTCCTCCTTGGTCGGGGCCCCCGGGGCGATGCGCGTGCGGCAGACGACCAGCGTGGGCTTGTCGGCCTGCCGCGCCTGCTCGGCGGCCTCGGCGTAGGCCGTCCACGGGGCATCGAGGGCCACGTGCAGCACGTTCCAGCCATAGGCCCGGAAGCGCGCGCCGACGTCCTCGCTGAACGAGAGGTCGGTGCGCCCGTCGATCGTGATGCGGTTGTCGTCGTAGAAGACGCACAGGCGCGAGAGGCCCAGGTGCCCCGCGAGGCTGGCGGCCTCGGCGCTCACGCCCTCCATCAGGTCGCCGTCGCTGGCGATCACCCACGTGCGGTGGTCCACCACCTCGTGGCCGGGCCGGTTGAAGCGCGCTGCGAGCATGCGCTCGGCCAGCGCCATGCCCACGGCGTTGCCGATGCCCTGCCCCAGCGGGCCGGTCGTGGTCTCGACGCCCTCGCACTCGCCCAGCTCGGGGTGCCCCGCGGCCGGGCTGTGCCACTGGCGGAAGGCCTTGATGTGCTCCAGCCCCAGGGGGTAGCCCGACAGGTGCAGCACGCCGTAGAGCAGCATGCTGGCGTGCCCGCACGAGAGCACGAATCGGTCGCGGTCGGGCCAGCGCGGGTGCGCGGCGCTGTACGACATGACGCGCGTCCACAGCGCGTAGGCCAGCGGCGAGAGCGCCATGGGCGTGCCGGGGTGGCCGCTCTTGGCCTGCTCGACGGCGTCCATGGCCAGCGTCTTGAGCGTGGCGATCGAGCGCTCGGCCAGCCGGCGCTGCTCGGCGTCCAGCGGCAGGGGGCGGGGCGAGGTCATGGTCTCGGGGCTCACACGCCACCTCCGCGGGCTCCGCGGGGCCAGGGGGCTCCGGACTCGCGGCGGCGGATTCTAGGGCCGGGGGTCCGACAGGCGTGCCGCGCGGGCGGCAGGACCGCGTCCCTCAGCGGCCCTCGGCCGGCGCCCCGCCCTCACCGGTCACGGCCGCCGGCGGCGCCAGCGGCACGGGCGGCACGCGCGTGGCGCGCTTGAGGAACAGCAGCGCGAAGCAGGTCTGCGTGATGGCGCTCTCGGTGGAGTCGGCAGGCTTGCCCGACGCTGCCGCCTCCAGCCAGCCCCCATCGGCCTGCTGGGCCGCCAGCAGGTGCTCGGCCCCCTCGCGGTACCAGTCGTGCGTGCCCAGCCACGCCAGGCCCAGCTTGGTGCCGGCCCGCTCCAGCCCGTAGAGGTAGTAGTAGTGCCACTGCGGCTGCTGGTCGGGATTGGTGTCCACGGCGAAGTGCTCGCCCAGCCACGTCACGCCGTCGCGCAGTCCGCGGTCCAGCCGCTTGCGCAGGTCGATGGGCAGGCGCTCGAGCGCCCACAGCCGCTCCTTGCAGATGGCCAGCACGGCCACGCCTGCCGTGGTCATGCTGCCCGTGGGCAGGCTGGCGTGGCCCGGCAGGTAGGTCCAGCCCCTGGCCTCTACACGAGCCACCTGCCGGAAGCGGCGCTCGGGCGGGTCGCCCGGCAGCCAAGCCTCGTCGGGCTGCCACACGGGGGCCTCCAGGCCCTCTTGCTCTTGCTCGCCCAGCGCGTGCGCGGCGGCCTTCTCGAAGGTGGCCGGCGGCACCGCGATGCCGCTGCGCGCCGCTGCCTCGAGGGCCAGCAGCGCGTACTGCGTGTTGCTCAGGTCCGTGTCGCCCGGCTCGGAGGCCACGGGGTTGCCGGGGTAGCGCCAGCCGCCCGTCTCGTGCTGGCAGCCCACGATGAACTCCACCAGCTCGACGATCCACTTGCGCACGCTGTCGGGGTACTTGCAGCGCACCGGCTTGGGCGGCTCGCCCTCCCCGTAGCGGTCGCGGCGCACGGGCGGCGGCTTGCCCTCGGCGCCGCGGTAGAGCGCGTCGAGGGCCAGCACCAGCACGGCCGCGCTGTAGACCGTGAGCGTGCCGTTGCCCTTGAGGTTCCACGAGCCGTTGCCTCCGGCGTAGTGGAACTGGCAGAAGCGCATGCACTTCTTGACCGCATCGTGCTCGGGCGCCAGCCCCCCGTGCGCGAGGGTGAGCATCACCAGCGCGTTGAGCCCCACGTCCATGGGGTTGTAGGCGTTGGGGTCCAGCCGGTCGGCGAAGCCCGGGTAGCTGCCGTCCGGCCGCTGCTGGCGCTGCAGCCAGGCGGTGCCGCGCTCGATGGCCTTGGCCACCCGCTCGTCGAGCACGGCCCGCTCGCGGGCAAGGCGCGCCTCCTCGGCGGCGGCGCGGGCCTTGCGGGCGGCGGGGTCCTCGTCGGCCCGCAGCACGCGCCCGCAAGGGAGCAGGGGCATCAGCAGGGCCAGGGCCAGCAGGGTCAGGCAGCGACGCATGCGGCCGGCCACGCTACCCCGCGGGACGGCCACGGGACAAGGCGCGCCCCGCCGGCGGCGACCGCCAACGAGAAGGGCCCCGGCGACCCGGGGGCGCCCGGGCCCATGGGAACCCACCGGGCGCGCGAGGCGCCCCCCCGACAACATGGCCGCGGGCCCCCGGCAGGCCGCCGGCTTGCGCCCCA
>JBJTIJ010000383.1:0-3461 GCA_046094945.1 Planctomycetia bacterium
TCCAGGGGCTGAGGGGGGGGGCGATCCCGGCCCGCGCAGCCCACGGGGAGGCTCGCTAGACTCCAGTGGGGGGCCGGCAGGCCCCGAGGAGCACGAGCATGAAGCGCTGGATTGCACCTACCGTGCTGGCCCTCTCCGCCATCCTGCCCTGGGTGGTGCGGGCCGAGGCCAAGGACAAGGAAGGCCCGACGCTGCGCTGGGCCACGTCGTGGAAGGGGGCCGTCGAGCAGGCCCGCGACCGCAACGCCGTGATCTTCGCCACCTTCCACAAGGACAACTGAGGCCCCTGCGCCAACCAGCACCGGTCGGTGCTCGACAACGAAGATTTCGTCAAGTACGCCAACGAGAACATCGTGTGCGTGGTGGGCCACAACGACACCGGCCACGAGGCCGAGGTCGAGGACGCCAAGGGCAACGAGACGCCCGGCTGCGCGCTCTACCCGGGGCTGCTGTGCAAGCAGCACCAGTCGATCATGGGCGAGGTGGGCCGGCCGCCCGAGGGCATGCCGCGCATCGAGCTGCCCAACGGCGTGCCCAACTCGTGGCTGGTGGCGCCCGACGGCACCGTCGAGGCCATCGACCCCGCCGACCAGCAGTCGGCCGGCAAGGTGCAGGAGCTGTGCGAGGCCCTGCAGAAGAAGGCCGGCAAGGCCATCGGCTGGAAGGACTACGGCAAGCTGCAGGAGGCCTTCGAGTCGGCGGCCAAGGCGGTGGAGGGCGGCGACTGGAAGGTCGCCATCACGTCCTGCCAGGCGGTCGAGAAGCGCGCCGCCAAGATGCCGCCCTCGGTGGGCGAGCGGCTGGCCAAGCAGGTGGAAGATCTCAACGCCAAGGTGGCCGAGGCCTTCGAGGCCGCCAAGGGCGAGGGCGACGCCGTGCAGCGCGACCGCGACATCAAGGCGCTGCGCGCCAAGGTGGGGGCCAAGATCGGCCCCAAGGCCCTGCCCGTGGTGGCCGACATGGACGCCTGGCTCAAGGCCAACCCGGTGGCCCCCGCCAAGTGAGGCCGGCCGCAGGCGGCGCGCTGCAAGCAGCAGGCCCGCAGGCTGCAGGCCCGCAGGCTGCAGCCGCCGGGCGCGGGCGTGGCCTGCCGGGCTAGCCCAGCGCCAGCATGCGGTCCAGCGGCTTGCGGGCGCGTGCCGCCAGCGCGGGGTCCAGCGTGACCTCGGGCGCGAGGTCGCGCAGCGCGAGGTAGAGCTTCTCCAGCGTGTTGAGCCGCATGTAGGGGCACACCGCGCACTGGCAGCCGCTCTCGGGCGGCGCGCACACCAGCTGGGCCTCGGGGCGCGCCTTCTGCATCTGGTGCAGGATGCCCACCTCGGTGGCCACGATGAAGGTGCGCGCGGGGCTGGTGCGCACGTGCTCCAGCAGGCGCGCCGTGGACCCGATGAAGTCGGCCTGCGCCAGCACGCCCTCCTCGCACTCCGGGTGCGCGATCACCTCGGCCTGCGGGTGCTGCACCTTGAGCTTGGCGAGGCGGCGGGCCGAGAACTGCTCGTGCACGACGCAAAAGCCCGGCCACAGCACCATCGTGCGGCCCGTGACGCGCTCCACCCAGCGGCCCAGGTGGCGGTCGGGGGCGAAGACGATGGGCGTGCCCGGCGGCAGGCTGTCCACCACGCGCGCTGCGTTGCTGCTGGTGCAGATGATGTCGCTCAGCGCCTTGATGGCCGCGCTGGTGTTGATGTAGGAGACCACCGTGTGGCCGGGGTACTGCGCCAGCCAGGCAGCGAACACGTCGGGCGGGCAGCGGTCGGCCAGCGAGCAGCCGGCGTCGGGGTCGGGCAGCAGCACCTTCTTGCCCGGGTTGACGATCTTGGCCGTCTCGGCCATGAAGTGCACGCCGCAGAAGGCGATCACCTCGGCGTCGGTGCGCGCCGCCTGCTGGCTGAGCTGGAGGCTGTCGCCCACGAAGTCGGCCAGGTCCTGGATCTCGCCGTCCTGGTAGTAGTGCGCCAGGATCACGGCGTTGCGCTCGCGCTTGAGGCGCCGGATCTCGGCCTCGAGGTCCAGGCGCGGGTCCACCGGTGCACGGGGCGGCACGGGCGTGGGCAGCGGCACGGCAGCGGGCGTCATGGCGTCCTCCGGGGAGAGGTCCAGCCTACGCCTGCCGCGGCGCGGGGGCCCGGCATGCCGGGGCCCTGCGCAGCCGGGGCCCGCGCGCGCGGCCATGGCCGTGGGCCCCGCCAGCGTGCCGGGCGGGGCAAGGGCCCGTGCCCGGCGCGGGCTCACGTGCGCCGCGTGCGCGTGCTCCTGCCGGTGCGCGTGCTCGTGCGCGTGCGAGCCCGGGCCCGCGAGGGCCGGCGCGGCGGCGCGCTGGCCGCCGGGGGGCGGTTGCGCCCGAGGCGCTCGTGGGCGGCGACGAACTCGTGGGCCGTGAAGGCCGCCATCAGCGAGAGCTCGCCGGCCAGCACCGTGGCCGCGGCCAGCTCGGCGAACACGTTGGCCTGCCCGGCGCCGGCGCAGCCCAGCAGCGCCAGGCACTCGCGCGCCGTGCCCTGCCCGCTGCCGCCGCCCACCGTGCCCACCAGCATGGAGGGCAGGTGCACCGAGGCGTGCAGGTCGCCCCCGGCCGTGAGCGCGAAGTCCAGCTGGCCCGTGGCGCACTCCACCACGTAGGCGAGGTCTTGCCCGCAGGCAAGGAACAGCCCGGCCAGGCCGTTGGCGGCCTGCACCAGCCAGTTGTGCGTGCCCAGCTCGGCGTAGCCCACGCGGTAGGTGTCGAGCACGGCCACCAGGGCCTCGGGCGTGGTGCGGGCCAGCGCGGCCAGCGCGGCGCGCGGCACCACCGCCTCGGCGCACACCGTGCGCCCGCGCCCCTCGACCATGGCACGCGCGTTGGCGCGCTTCTCGACGTCCTGGCCGTGCACGTAGCGCGCTTGCGCCCGCGTGGCGCGCGCCAGGCCGGCACTGACCAGGTCGGCGGCGCGCGCCGCCATGTTGATGCCGATGGCATCGCCCGTGGTGAACCACAGCTGCAGCACGAGGCGGCGGCCCACCGTGCGCGGCACCACGCGCACCAGCCGCCCGTGGCGGGTGATGCCGCGCACGAGGCGCTGCCAGCGCGCGAGGCTGGCCTCGGCCACGGCGCGGGCGGCCTCGGCCGCCGCGGTGCTGGCGTAGACCAGCACCGGGTTCTGCGTCAGGCCCTCGCGCAGCACGCGCGCCCGCGCCCCGCCGCCGGCGGCCAGCAGCTTCATGCCGCGCGCGTAGGAGGCCACCATCGCCCCCTCGGTGGTGGCCAGCGGCACGTAGACGCTGCGCGGGCCGCGGCTCGTGTCGCAGTGCAGCGGGCCGGCCAGGCCCAGCGGCACCTGCGCGAAGCCGGCGAGGTTCTCGATGTTGCCGCGCGCTTCCACGCTGGGCACGGGCGCGCCAGCCACGTGCCGCGGCAGGGGCGCGCCCGCGGCGGCCCACAGGGCCAGGCGCGCTGCCGCGGCCGCGGGCGTGTAGTCGTCCTC
>JBJTIJ010000384.1:0-5552 GCA_046094945.1 Planctomycetia bacterium
GCCCACGAAGCGGATCGCGCGGATGCGCGGGCCCTCGGGCTCGCGCGCCCCGGGCCCGGGCTCCAGAGGCGCGGGCTCAGGCGCCGGCAGCGGGGCCGGCTCGCCCGGCAGCGCAGGTGCGGGCGCGGGCGCCGGCGCGGGAGCAGGCGCGGGCGCAGGAGCGGGTTCAGGTGCGGGTGCGGGCGCCGGTGCAGGTGCGGGTGCAGGCGCAGGTGCGGGTGCAGGCACAGGTGCCGGCGCAGGTGCGGGCGCCGGTGCAGGTGCCGGTGCAGGTGCCGGTGCCGGCGGCTCGGCGCCGCGCGGACGGCGGCGGATCACCGGCGGCGGCAGCGCCTGGCCGTTGCCCTGCGGCGCGGGCGCGGCCACCGGACCGTCGGGCGCCGCCTGCACGCCCGTCACGCCGCCCAGCAGCACGGCCACGAGCCCCGCCGCGACGAGGGCCCCACGCAGGAGGCGCGCGCGATCGTCGGGCCGTGCGGGCATGCGCCTCCGGGAGGACAGGCGGGCGGCGGGCCGCGCAAGCTGCGGCCTGCCCCCCGGCGTGGCTGGCCCCGGAGTGTAGGCCGCCCCCCCGCGGGGGGCGAGGCCCGGGGACGGGGCGGGCGCGCGACGCGCCCTCAGCGCTCCATGGCGGGGTTGTCGAAGCGCATGCACTCGTCGTGGAAGTGCAGCTGCACCGAGCCGGTGGGGCCGTTCCTCTGCTTGGCCACGATCACCTCGGCGTCCACCCGGTCGCTCTCCTGGCGCGAGTAGTAGAACTTGCGGTAGAGCAGGCAGATCAGGTCGGCGTCCTGCTCGATGGCGCCCGACTCGCGCAGGTCGCTGAGCACCGGGCGGTTGCCCTCGCGCTTCTCGGCGGCACGGTTGAGCTGCGAGATGGCCACCACGGGCACCTCCAGCTCGCGCGCCAGCGCCTTGAGCGAGCGGGAGATGAACGAGATCTCCTGCTGGCGGCTCTCGACGTTGCTGCTGGAACCGGCCGCGTTCATCAGCTGCAGGTAGTCGATCACCACGAGGTCCAGGCCGCCGCGCGACTGGATGCGCCGGGCCTTGGCGCGCAGCAGGCTGGGCGTGAGCGCGCTGGAGTCGTCGATCACGATCGGGGCGTCGTAGAGCGGGCCGGCGGCGTCGGCCAGGCGCTGCAGGTCCTCGCCCGAGAGGAACTGCCCGCTGCGGCGCAGCTTCTGGCCCGGGAAGCGTGCCAGCGCGCACAGCATGTTGCGCACCAGGTTGGCGGCGCTCATCTCCATGCTGAAGATGGCCACGCGCTTCTTGTCGTGCAGCGCCGCGTTCATGGCCGCGTTGATGGCGAAGGTGGTCTTGCCCATCGAGGGGCGGCCGGCCACCACGACCAGCTCGCCGGGCTTCCAGCCCGTGGTGAGGTCGTCGAAGGCCAGGAAGTGCGTGCGCACCGCGTAGTCGACCGGCGTGCCGCGCTGCAGCTCGTCGAAGGCGTCCTGCAGCAGCGAGCCCACTTCCTTCTCGGGGTTCTGCTCGCGGTCATGGCCCAGCGCGCCGGCCAGCCGGGCCACGTGGTCGATGAGGTCGTCGCCCCGCAGCTCGCCGGCGAAGCCGGCCTGCTCGATCTCCACGCCCACGCCGATGGCGGCGCGCTGGATGGCCTTGTCGCGCACGATGCCGGCGTAGTGCTCGACGTGCGCCGGGCTGGTCACCATGGCGGCCAGGCTGGCGATGGCGTCGCGGCCGCCGGTGGCCTCGGCCAGGCCGTTGCGGTCCACCTCGGCGTAGACGGTCAGCGCATCCACCGGCTCGCCGCGCTCGTAGAGCGCCAGCATCACGCGGTAGAGGGCGCCGTGGGCGCCGCGGTAGAAGTCCTCGGGCTTGAGCAGCTGGAGCACGTTGCCCAGCACCTCGCCGTCCAGCAGCAGCGAGCCCAGCACGGCCTGCTCGGCCTCCAGGTCGTGCGGCGGCACGCGCTCGAAGGTGCGCCGCGCCGGCGCGCCCGCCGCCGGGCCGCCCAGCGCCGGCCCGCCGGGAGCGCGCACGCCCGCATCCGCTTGCTCGGAGGATCGCTCGATCATCGGCACTCCCGGCGCCCGGCGGCGCAGACCCTGCATGTTCCCTGCGCTCTCCCCCCCAGCCGGGCGCCCGCGGCCCCGCAGGCCCCCACGCGCTGGGCACGGCACTTCCCAGGCCGCCGGGACTGTCCCCGGCCTGTCCACAGGTCGTCCCGGGGATCTCCACAGGTTGTTGATGTAAGTTGTTGCGGCACAAAGACTTATGTAATCCATGGGCGCGCGCGTGTCAAGCCCCTGCCGGGCCGGGCGTAGACTGCCGCCGTGCGCGCCGCCCGCCACCCACCGAGCCTGAGCCCGACCCGGCGCCTGCTGGGCACGGCCGCCCTGCTGGGCGCGCTGCTGGGCACGCTGCTGGGCCCGGCCGCGCCGCAGGCCCGCGGGCGAGCCGCCGCCTGCGCCGACGAGCCGGCCGCCGCCGCGGCCGCCGCACCGCTCCCGTGGGACGGCGTCACGCGCGCCGCCGAGGTGCGCAAGGCCATCGCCGAGTACCTCGAGGCCGGCGCCGCGCGCCGCGCCGAGATCGTGGCGAGCCTGGACGCGCTGGGCCCGCTCAAGCCGGCCGACGCGCGCAAGTGGGCCAAGGCCGTGCTGGGCGAGCTCGAGCGCAACGGCCCGCGCTTCCCGGCCAAGCCGGGCGACACCTTCAGCGCCGGGGGCCTCTCCGGCCGCGTCTTCTTCACCGGCAAGGCGCGCCGCGGCGGCGCGCTGCTCCTGGCGCTGCACGGCGGAGGCGCCGGCGTGGGCGACGGGCAGGAGGCGCTGGCGAAGTGGTCGCTGGCCAGCGGCGAGGCGCTGGTGGTGGCGCCCACGGCCCCCGAGCTGCGCAACTCGGCTTGGTGCGCCGAGGACATCGAGCGCTGGGTGCTGGCGCTGGTGCAGGCCGCGCAGCGCACGCACGGCCTCGATCCCGACCGCACCTACTGCGCGGGCCACTCCATGGGCGGCTACGGCACCTGGTCGATCGGCTGCCGGCACGCCGACCGCTTCGCGGCGCTGGGCGCCTGCGCCGGCGGCATCTTCGTGATGGCCGGCCCCGGCGGCGTGCAGCTGGCGCCGGGCCACGTGCCCAACCTGCTGTGCACGCCGATCTGGTTCTACAACAGCACCGACGACCAGCAGGTGCGGCCCGACAGCTCGCAGGCCGCCCACCGCGAGCTCACGCGCCTCAAGGAGCAGGGCCTGCCCTACGCATGGGTGTGGGACGAGTACCACGACATCGGCCACGGGCTGCCGCCCAAGGGCCTCAAGCCCATCGCCGACTGGATGCTGGGCCACGAGCGCAACCCCGCGCCCAAGCACGTGGTGTGGGAGCCCTCGCGCGCCGCCAAGCGCCGCTTCTTCTGGCTGGGCGCCGCGCGCGACCTGCGCCTGGAAGGCCGCATCGAGGGCAACACCATCCACCTCTCGGGCCCCGGCGCAGCCGGCCCCGTCACGGTGTGGCTCAACGAGCGGCTGGTGGACGTGGCCAAGCCGGTGACGATCCTGCGCGACGGCAAGCCCGCCTTCGAGGGGCTGGTCGCTGCGCGGCTGGGCACGCTGCTGGAGGACGCCGAGGCGCGGCGCGACCCCGGCCTGCTGCACGACCGCGCCGTGATGCTGCGCTAGGGCCGTGCCGGCGCCCTTGCGCGGGGACGTGGCGCTGCGCTCGCGCGGGGACGTGGCGCCGTCGCCCTGACGCGGCGGGCGCGCTCACCTCCGGCCACGCCGGGGCGAGCCGCGCGCGGCGCTACTTCTTCTTGCCCTTGCCCTTGCCCTTGGGCGCGGCCTCGCCGGCCTCGGCAGCCGGGGCGCCGGCCTCGGGGGCCGCGGCCGGGGCCGCCGCCTGCTCGGCGGCGCGCTCGGCCATCTGGGCCTCCTCGACCTTGCGGCGCTCGGCGGCCTCGGCGTGGGCCTTGGCGTCCTCGGGGTCGAGCACCACCCACAGCTTCATCTTCAGCGCGTGCTGGCGCGAGAGCTGCAGCGTGATCTCGTACTCGCCCAGCTCGCGCACCGTCTCGAAGCGCACCTGGCGCTCCTCGAGGCGGATGCCCTGCAGCTTGAGCGCGTCCACCACCTGGCGCGGCCCCACCGAGCCGTACAGGTGGCCGTCCTCGCCGGCGCGGGCCTCGATGCGCAGCTGGATGGCGGCCAGGCGCTCGGCGAGCGCGGCGCGCACCTTGGCCTCCTCGGCCTCGCGGATGGCCTCGGCGGCCTTGTCCTTCTCGATGTTGCGCAGCGCGTCGGGCGTGACGAGCGCCGCCATCTGGTAGGGCAGCAGGTAGTTGCGGGCGTAGCCGTCGCGCACGCGCACGACCTCGCCCACGGTGCCGACGCCGTCGATGCTGCGGCGCAGCAGGACCTCGATTGCCATGGCTTGTTCCTCCTCGGTCCGGGCCTAGCGCGCCACGTACGGCAGCAGGGCCAGGAAGCGCGCGCGCTTCACGGCCAGCTTGAGCTTGCGCTGGAAGTGGCTCTGGGTGCTGGTGCGCTTGCGGCCGAACATCTTGCCCTGCGCGCTGCACAGCTTCTGGAGCGTGGCCACGTCCTTGTAGTCGATGCCCGTGACGCGCGCGCGCGTGAAGCGGCACTTGCCGCGCTCGGCGGTCTTCTTGAGCAGCTTCTTGAGGTTCTTCTGCGTCTTGGCGTTCTGGGCGGGCGAGCTGCGGGGAGGCATCGTTCAGGTGTCCTTCAGCGGGGATCGTGCGTGCGGTGGAGGATCGTGCGTGCGGTGGGGAGGTGGGAAGGAGCCGGGGCCGCCTAGGCCTCGACCTCCTCGTCCATCATGTCGGGGGCGTCCTCGCCCTCGCGGCGGCCACGGCCCTCGCCGCGGCGCGGCTCGCCCCAGCCGGTGGCCAGGGCGTTCTTGCGGTTGTCCTCGGCCAGCATCTCGCGCTCCTTGGCCTGCAGCGCGATGTGCTCCTCGATGGGCAGGTCCAGCGCGATCACGAGGTGGCGCACGAGGCTCTCGGCCAGCTCGCAGTCGCGGTTGATCTCGGCCACGGCCGAGGTGGGCGCCGTGAAGTACACGAGGTAGTAGGTCGCGCGCCGGTGGCCGCGGATCTCGTAGGCCAGCTTGCGCTCGTCCCACTTCTCCTTGCGCACGATCTTGGCGCCGTTCTTCTCGAGGATCTGGTCCACCACCTTGGCGGCCGCGTCGAAGTCGGCGGTGGCCAGGTTGTTGTCGAGCAGGAACATGCCTTCGTAGGCGCGGGTCTTCATGGGCGGGTCTTCAGGCAACCGTAGGGGGTCCGGGGGCGGCCCGCAGGCTGCGGGCCCCCGATCCGGGGGGAAGCGGCAGAAGGTACCAAGCACGCCCACCCCGGCCAGCGAAGGCGGCACCGCCGCCCGCCACGGCGGCCCGGGCCCGCCCGCAGCCCCCGGCGGGCCGCCCCAAGGGCCGGGCCGACGGCGGACCCGTAGCCCCGGTGCCCGTGCCAGCCGCTCTGGCAGCCGCAGAGCCAGCCGCTGTGGCAGCCCCTGTGGCACCCTTGGGGGCGCCCATGGGGCAGCCCCCGCGCCCGCCCCGTCATCCCG
>JBJTIJ010000385.1:0-13933 GCA_046094945.1 Planctomycetia bacterium
CCCGCCAGCGGGGCCCCCGCGCGGCCCGAGCGGCGCGGCGAGGCGCGCCCGGAGGGCGGCAAGCCCCTCGAGGGCTACGCCTACTAGCGGCCGGCAGCATGTCGCCCGGCCCCGGCGCGCCGCACCGCCCCCGCGGCCGGCGCCCGTGAGGCAGGCGAGGGAGCGGTGATGTCCCGCAGCGAGCAGCGACCCGGCCACGCCCTGCCAGGCGAACGCGTGCAGGCGGGCCCTCCCGCGGCACGACCTGCGCAGGCACAACCTCCGCAGGCAGCCCGCCGCCCGGCGCTGTGGGGCATCCTCAACGTCACGCCCGACTCGTTCAGCGACGGCGGCCTGTGGCTGGATCCGGCGCGCGCCGTCGAGCAGGCGCTGCGCCTCGTGCAGGAGGGCGCCGACGTGCTCGACGTGGGCGGCGAGAGCACGCGCCCCGGGGCGCAGGAGGTGCCCGTCGAGGAAGAGGTGCGCCGCACGGCGCCGGTGATCGCGGCGCTGCGCGCAGCGCGCGTGAGCGTGCCCATCTCCATCGACACGCGCAAGGCGGCCGTGGCCCGGGCCGCGCTGGAGGCGGGCGCCACCATCGTCAACGACGTCAGCGCCGGCCTGCACGACCCGGCCATGCTGGCCACCGCGGCCACGGCCGGGGCCGGGCTGGTGCTGATGCACATGCAGGGGCAGCCGGCCACCATGCAGCGCGCGCCGGAGTACGGCGACGTGCTGGCCGAGGTGGCCGCCTTCCTCTCGGCGCGGCGCGCTGCGGCGCTGGCCGCGGGCGTGTCGCGCGAGCGACTGTGGGTGGACCCCGGCATCGGCTTCGGCAAGACGCTCGAGCACAACCTCGCCCTGCTGCAGGGGCTGGAGCGCCTGGAGGCCGTCGGGCCGGTGCTGCTGGGCGCCTCGCGCAAGTCGTTCCTGGGCGCGCTCACGGGCCGCCCCGCCCCCGAGCGGCTGCTGGGCTCGCTGGCCTGCGCGGCGCGCGCGGCGGCCGCCGGCGTGGCGGCCGTGCGCGTGCACGACGTGGCGGCCACGCGCGAGCTGCTGGACGTGCTCTGCCGCATCTCGCCGGCGCGCTGAGCCCGGGCCAGCCTTCGCTTCCGCCTGACTGCCGCAGGCTGCTGGGCTAGACTGCCGCCGTGCTCGCCCTCGTGCTGCCCCACATCGCGCCCCTGGACGTGGTGGAGATCCTCGTCCTGTGGGTGGCGGCCTACGCCGCGCTGCGCTTCCTGCGGCGCAGCGTGGCCGGCGGGCTGTTCCGCGGCACCGGCCTGCTGGTGTGGCCGCTGGTGATGGTGCTCGTGGCCGTGCTCACGGCGCTGCGCCTCGAGGTGGTGGGCGTGCTGGCGCGCGGCGCCCTGCCCGTGCTGATCCTGGGCGCCAGCGTGGTCTTCCAGGTCGAGCTGCGCCAGGCCGTCGCGCGCCTGGGCCAGAGCGAGCTGGTGCGGCGCATGCTGCCGCGCGGCCGGGCGCGCGCCGACGGCCTGGCCGTGGCCGAGGAGGTGGCGGCCGCGGCCTTCCAGCTGCGCGACCGGCGGCTGGGCGCCATCGTGGCGCTGGAGCGCTCCACCGACCTGTCGGGCTACGTGGAGTCGGGCGTGCGCGTCGACGCGCTGCTGCACAAGGACCTGCTCACCTCGCTGTTCCAGAAGGAGGCGGCGCTGCACGACGGGGCCGTCATCGTGCGCGGCACGCGCATCGTGGCGGCCAGCTGCTTCCTGCCGCTCACCGAGCAGCCGCTGGACATCGCCTACGGCACGCGCCACCGCGCGGCGCTGGGCCTCTCCGAGCAGAGCGACGCGCTGGTGATCGTCACCAGCGAGGAGCGCGGGCTGGTGACGCTGGCCCGCGCCGGCCAGCTGGCCACCTACCGCGACGCGGCCGCGCTGGCCGCCGACCTGGCCCGTGCGCTGGGCGCCGGCGACGGCTCGCCCGGCGTGCCCGGCGCGCCCGGCGCGCACGCGCCCGCGCACGCGGCCGCCGCCGGCCCCGCGGCCGGGGAGGCGCGATGAACGCGCCCAGCGGCCTGCCGCCCACCCACGCCCCCGCGCGCGAGGCGCCGCGCGCCTCCTCCTTCGTGGTGCAGGAGGGCGGCCTGCTGCTGCTGAGCCTGGCCGTGGCGCTGCTGGCCTGGTACGTGGTGCGCGCGCAGGTCGAGACCAGCCTCACGCTGCCCGTGCGCGTCGAGTTCGTGGTGCCGCCCGGCTGCCAGGTCTTCGCCGAGGACGAGGTCACGCTGCGCCTGGTGGGCAAGAAGGGCGAGATCGAGGCCGTGCAGCAGAAGCTGCAGGGCGAGGGCGACCGCCTGCCGCTGGTGCTGCGCGCGCTCGACCCCGACGTGCCCTCGCGTCCCATCCGGCAGGGCGAGGACCACTACCGCCTGCCCTTCGCGGCGCGGCTGCTGGAGGACCCGGCCCGGCCCCCGCTGCCGGCCGGCGAGGTGGTGCGCGTGCGCCGGCAGGTGGTGGCCGTGGGCCGGCCGCGCCTGCCCGAGCCGCTGCCGGCCGGCTGGCCCGCAGGCGTGGCGCTGGAGGTGGAGCTGGTGAGCCCCACCGTCGAGGTGCTGGCGCCGGTGGACGCGCTGGAGGATGCGCTGGAGCCCGACGCGCTCGACCTCGAGCCCTGGCGCAGCAGCGCCGCGGGCCTCTCGGCCCCGGTGGAGGTGGCGCTGGGCTTCGAGGGCTGGCGCAGCGCCGGCAGCGAGCGCCTGCGCCAGCGCCGCGCGTCGGTGGCGCTGCCCGAGGTGCGCGCCCGGCTGCGCTTCGTGGTGCGCCAGGCCGAGACCGTCACGGGCCCCATCAGCATCGTCATCAAGCCCGGCTACGTGGTGACGGAGGTGCTCGGCGCCCCCGGCGGCGCCTTCTCCAACACGCAGGCCGAGCAGGGCCTGGGCGGCCGCACGCAGCCCACCTTCAGCGGCGAGGTGCGCGCGCCGCGCGACGTGCTCGAGCGCATGCGCGCGCAGCCCGACCTGTGGCGCTGGACGCTGCGCGTGCAGGACGCCGACCTGCCCAGCGAGGCCGACGCCACCAAGCGCGTCACGGCCACGCTCTCGCTGCAGGCCTTCGACAGCCTGGCCGAGCGGCTGGCGCAGGGCCACCTGCAGGCCGCCCCGCTGGCCGTGGCCGTCGAGGTGCGCCGCGTGCGCTGAGGGGCCGGGCGCGAAGCGCGCGCACGTGCCTGCGCTCAGGCCGGCTCCAGCCCCGCGCGGGCCTCGGCCTCCAGCCGGTCGGCCACGGCCGCCACGCGCGCCGCGTCGCGGCCCTCCACCATGATGCGCAGCAGCGGCTCGGTGCCCGACCAGCGCACCAGCACGCGCCCGCTGCCGGCCAGCGCGCGCTCCCCGGCGGCAATCGCCTGCTGCAGGCCCGTCCAGCCGGCCAGCTCGCGGCGCCGGGCCGCGCGCAGGTTGCGCAGCACCTGCGGGTGGCGCGCACGCAGCGCGCGCTGGGCCGCGAGCGAGCGCCGCAGCCGGCGCGCCGCCTCCAGCGCGCGCACGCCCGCCACCAGCGCGTCGCCCAGCAGCGCCTGCCCGCCACCGGGCACGGGCCGCGCCAGCAGGATGTGGCCCGAGGCCTCGCCGCCGAGCCAGGCGCCGCAGGCCTGCATGCGCTCGGCCACGTGCTTGTCGCCCACCTGCGCCCGCTCCAGCGCGAGGCCCAGCGCAGAGAGGCGCTCCTGCAGGCCCAGGTTGCTCATCACCGTGGCCACCACGCAGGGCGCGCCCAGCGCGCCGCGCGCCTGCAGGTCCTCGCCCAGCAGCGCCAGCAGGTCGTCGCCGTCCAGCAGCTGGCCCGTCTCGTCGGCCACCAGCACGCGGTCGCCGTCGCCGTCGAAGGCCAGCCCGGCGTCGGCGCCCGCGGCGCGCACGGCCGCCAGCCAGGCCGCCGGGTGCTCGCTGCCGCAGGCCTCGTTGATGGGCCGGCTGCCGGCCGGGTGCAGCGCCGTCACGCGCGCGCCCAGCGCCTCCAGCACGGGCACGGCCGTGCTGCTGGTGGCGCCGGCCGCGAGGTCCACCACCACGTGCAGGCCGCCGAGCGCGCCCGCCCCGCCCAGCCACGCGGCCGTCTCGCGCACGTAGCGCGCTGCGCCGTCCACGGCCTCCATGGGCGGCGCGGGCAGCAGCGCCGGCGCCGTGGCCTGCACGCCGGCCTCCACCTGCTGCTCCTCGCTGCGGCGCAGCTTGCGGCCGCCGGCGGCGAAGGGCTTGATGCCGTTGTCGTCCGCGGGGTTGTGCGAGGCACTCGCCATCACGGCCAGCGGGTAGCCCCACGCCGCCGCCGCCCACGCCACCGCGGGCGTGGGCAGCAGGCCCAGGTCCACCGGCACGGCGCCCTCGGCGGCAAGCCCCGCGGCCAGCTGCGCCACGATCGCGGGCCCGCTGGGACGCCCGTCGCGTCCCAGCGCCACGCGCAGCGGGCCCGCGCCGGCCCAGCCGCGCGCCAGGCGCGCCAGCGCACGCCCCACGGCCACCACGGTGGCCGGAGCGAGGCGCCCCTCTCCGGCCCGGTCGCGGATGCCGTCGGTGCCGAACAGGTCCACGCAGGCTCCGGGGCGACCGACGCCCCGACCTCCGGGGCCGAGGCAGGAGATAGCACGACGCGGCCCCGGGGCCGTGGGACAACAGGAACGATGTGCACGCGACACGCCCCCACGGCGCGCCCGCGGGGCCGGAGCCTGCCACGGTGAGCGGCCCCCTGCTCGTGCTGGCCACCACCGGTCCCGAGGCCGAGGTGGGCCTCGCCCTGCCCGCCCGCGCGCCCGGCGGCACGGGCAGCGGCGCCGACGCGCGCGGCACGCTGCGCACGGGCGGCAGCGTGGACATGGGCACGGTGCACTGGCAGCTCGAGCGCACCACGCTGGGCAGCGGCGCGGCGCGCGGCCGCGACCTGCTGCCCGCCGTGCAGCGCCTGCTGGCCGCGGCCGGGCTGGCGCCGCGCGACCTCTCGGCGGTGCTGGTGGACCGCGGCCCGGGCTCCTTCACCGGCGTGCGGCTGGGCGTGACGGCGGCCAAGGGCCTGGCCCTGGGCCTCGGCATCCCCGTGGTGGGCGTCGAGAGCCTCGAGGTGCTCGGGCACGCCGCCGCCCACGACGAGGCCGCCGTGCTGGCCGTGCGCGACGCCGGCCGCGGCACCGTCTACGCCGCGCTGTTCGGCCCCGCCCCGGCGCCGGGCGCCGCGCGGCCCCTGCGCAGGGCGCCGGCGCGCCTGCCGGCCACCGACCTGCGCACGCTGGAGCCGGACGCCCTGCTGGCCGGCGAGGAGGCCGGGCGCCTGGCCCGCGAGCACGGCCTTCCGCAGCGCACGCAGGCACTGCAGGCCGACGCCGCCACGGTGCTGGCGCTGGGCCTGTGGCGCATGGCCCGCGGCGAGGCCGCGCCGGCCGCCCACCTGGTGCCCACCTACCTGCAGGCCTCGGCGCCCGAGCGCCTGCGCGACGACGAGGCCGCTCCACCGCCGGCCGCCGCCAGCCGACCCAAGGGCCCGGGCCCCGCGGGACGCGCCTGATGCTGCACCAACGCACCTGGGCCGAGATCGACCTCGCGGCCCTCACCAGCAACCATGCCGTGGTGCGCGCGCTGGCCGGGCCGGGCGTGTCCACCATGCTCGTGCTCAAGGCCAACGCCTACGGCCACGGGGCCGTGCCCGTGGCCTGGCACCTGGGCCGCGAGGGCGTGGCCTGCCTGGGCGTGGGCGACAGCACCGAGGCGCTCGAGCTGCGCTCGGCGGGCATCACCGCGCCCATCCTGATCCTGGGCGCCATCGTGCCCGGCGAGCTCGACGACGTGGTGCGCGGCGGCATCCTCGTCACCGTGCACAGCGGCGACCGCGTGCGCATGCTGCGCAAGGCCGCCGAGCGCAGCACCGGCCGCGTGGGCATCCACCTCAAGGTCGACACCGGCATGGGCCGCCTGGGCTGCACGCCCAAGCGCGCGCCGGGCATCGCGCGCGAGATCCTGCGCGCGCGCCGCCTCGAGCTGCAGGGCCTGTGCACGCACCTGGCCGGCACCGGCCCCGAGGGCCGCGCCGACATGGACCGGCAGCTGGAGCGCTTCCGCACCGTGCTGCGCGCGCTGGAGCGCCAGGGCGTGCAGCCGCGCTGGCGCCACGCCTACGCCTCGCACGCGCTGGCCGCCGGCCTGCCGCCGGAGTTCAACCTCGTGCGCCCGGGCCTCTCCATCTACGGCGTGGGCCTGCCGGGCGCGCTGTCCGGGCGCCTCGTGCCCGTGCTGTCGTGGCGCACGCAGGTGGCCTTCCTCAAGGACCACCCGCGCGGCTCGCGCATCGGCTACGGCGGCACCTTCGTCACGCGCCGCCCCTCGCGCATCGCCACGCTGCCCGTGGGCTACAACGACGGCTACCGCTTCGCGCTCTCGAGCAACGCCGAGGTGCTGGTGCGCGGGCAGCGCTGCCCGGTGGTGGGCCGCGTGTCGCTGGACTACATCACGGTGGACGTCACCGAGGTGCAGGGCGCGCGCGTCACCGACGTGGTCACGCTGGTGGGCCGCGACGGCGAGCAGGCCATCGGGGTGGAGGAGCTGGCGCAGCGCGCGGGCACCATCCCCTACGAGATCCTGTGCGGCATCGGCCAGCGCGTGCGGCGCATCTACCGCGGCGCCGAGGGTGGGGACGGCAGCGCGGCGGCCGGGCCCCCGGCCTCCCCCGCCGGCAGCCGTGGCGCGGCCGGCGGCCGCGGCGAGGGCCCTGCGTGACGGTGCGCCCGCTCACCAACGCGCTGGTGCGCCTGCTGGTGGCCACGCTGGTGGTGGGCGTGGGCGTCAAGCTCTACGACGTCTTCAGCGTGCCCGACCCCACGATGGTCGGGCAGGCCGCCGAGCGCTTCCTGGCCGACACCTTCGGCCCCGACGCGCGCATCGGCGGCTTCACCGTGGACATGGCCCACGGCGTGGAGGTGACCGGCCTGCGCGTGCCGGCCACCGGCGGGCCCGGCACCGGCCTGGCGGCGCGCCGCGTGCTGGTGCGCCACAGCCTGCTGGACCTGTGCGCGCTGGCCTACCGGCCCACGCGCATCGAGGTGGAGGGCGCGCGCCTGCGCATGCGCGAGAGCGAGGCCGGCCTCGTGCTCGACTTCCCCCTCGAGCTGGGCGAGGGCCGCCGCGGCGGCGACGTGCCCGAGCTCGAGGTGCGCGACGCCGAGCTCACCGTGCTGGGCCGCGCGGGCTCCGAGCGCCTGGCGCCCGGCGCGGCGCTGCGCATCACGGGGCTCGAGGGCTCGGCCCTGCGCAGCCGCGACGGCCGGCTGGTGGTGCGCGGCAGCTTCCACGTGCGCGGGCTGGGCCAGGACGACACCGAGGTGAGCATCGACGGCAGCGGCGACCCGCGCAGCGGCGCGCTCGACGTGCTGGTGGTGTGGGATCCCCTGCGCATCACGCCCGAGCTGCTGGGCAGCCTCTCCAGCGAGCTGGCCGAGGCGCTGGGCGCGCTGCCCGTGGGCGCCGGCCGCCTGGAGGCGCGCCTGGTGCGCGAGGGCGGCGCGGGCGAGGCCGGCGAGCTGGTGGTGACGCCGCGCTGGATCGGGGCCATGACCTCGGACGTGGGCGACCTGCCGGGCCTCTCGGCGCTGGCACCCGACGACAAGGCGCGCCTGCGCGAGCTGTTCGGCGGCGGCGTGCTGGACGTGGCCGTGGAGGGCGGCCGGCTGGTGCTGCGCTCGCTGAGCACGCAGGCCGGCGCGGCCCGCGTGACGGCCAGCGGCTGGGTGGAGCCCGACGGCAGCGCGCTGGAGCTGGTGGCGGTGATCGAGGACCTCTCGCTGGAAGACCCGGCCCTGCGCCGCGCGCTGGGCCCGGCAGGCGCCGAGGTGCTCGACCTCATGGTGCTGCGCGGGCGGGCCGATGCGCGCATCACCATCCGCCGCCCGGCCGGCGGCGCGCTCACGTGGGAGGCCGACGTGGCGCTGCGCAAGCTGGCCTTCAGCTACCTGGGCAAGCCCGACGCCACCGGACGGCGCATGGGCTTCCCCTACCTGCTGGAGGACGGCGCCGGGCGCGTGCACGTGGGCCCCGAGGGCGTGCGCGTGGACGGCATCGAGGGCCGCCACGGCACGCGCACCGTGCTGCGCGTGCTGCCGTCCACGCGTCCCAGCTGGCAGGGCGAGGAGAGCGGCTGGGTGCGCTTCGGGCCCGGGGGTCCTGGGCTGCGCATCACGCTGGAGGCCTTCGACATCGCGGTGGACGACGACCTGCGCGCGGCCGTCGAGGGCAGCGAGTTCCACGGCCTGCTGGACACCTACCGGGTCGAGGGCGTGCTCGACCGCGTGGAAGTCGACCTGCGGCGCATCGCGGGCGTGGACGACGCCGTGCGCTCGGAGGTGCGCGTCACGCTCGACGGCGAGCGCTTCCGCTGGAGCCGCTTCCCCGTGCCCATCGAGGGCCTGCGCGGCGTGGTGACGCTGCGGCGCCCCGTGCTGCCGGCCGGCGAGCCGCGCGTGGAGCCCGGCCCCGTGGGGCGCGTGCTGTGGCTGGACGTGCGCGGCGAGATCCCGCAGGCCGGCGCCCCCGCGGCCGTGCAGATGCGCGTGGACCTCACCGGCCACCAGCGCCGCGGGCGCCTGCACCTGCGCGGGCGCGGAGTGGACCTCGGCGGCCCGCTCTCCGAGCAGCTGCGCGCGGCCGAGCTCACGCGCGAGGGGCTGGGCGCGCTGTGGGCCTGGCTCGCCCCGGAGGGCGCGGCCGACATCGAGGCCGAGTTCCCGCTGGAGGACGACCCCGAGCCGCTGCGCATCCTGGCACGGCTGGACGGCAACGCCGTGTCGCTGGACGCCGCCGACCAGGGCGAGGCCGCGCTGCGCATCGAGGGGCTCAAGGGCGTCGTGACGGCCGTGGGCACGGACGTGCGCGCGCAGGGGCTCGAGGGCCTGCTGCTGGGCGCGCCGCTGGAGGTCTCGGGCCGCTGGCCGCGCGGCGGCAGCGGCCCCTTCCAGCTCGACGCGCGCACGCGCACGCCGGTGCCCTTCACCAGCGGCTTCCTCGAGGCGGTGCAGCAGCTCTCCGAGTGCACCACCTTCTTCCCGTATGGCCTGGTGCTGGAGCCCGGCGGCGAGGCCGCGCTGGACATGACGGTGCGCCTGGCCGAGGGCGCCGACTGCCCCGACGTGCCGCGCCTGGTGCTGCGCGACCTGGACCTGGGCCTGCGCTGGCCGCAGGGGCCGCTGCTGGGCCTGCAGGGCGCGCTGCTCGTCTTCGACGAGGGCGAGGTGACGGCCGACCGCCTCGACATCAGCATGCCGGGCCTGGCGGCGCGCATCGACGGGGCGCGCCACGGTCCGGGCGGCCTGCGCGGGCGCTTCGACTTCCGCATGCAGGACTTCCGCATCGGCGAGGAGATGCTCGAGGTGCTGCCCGCGGGCACGCGCACCTTCCTCGAGGACTGGACCGGCGACCGGCGCCTGTCCACGCCCGGCCTGCAGCTGGCGCTGGAGCGCGACGGCAGCGTGGCGCTGGGAGGCGAGCTCACGCTGCTGGCGCGCGCGGGGGCACCGCCCGGCGGCGCGCCGCGCGGGCGGCTGGCGCTCGAGGGCGTGGCGCTGGGCGGGCCGGGCCCGGACGGCAGCCGCTCGCTGCGCGGCACGGCCGTGCTCGACGGCCTGTCCATCGACCCGGGCCTCTCGCTGAGCGAGCTGCGCGGGCGGCTGGTGGTGGAGGACGCCCAGCTGGGCGCAGCGCCGCGCGCGCGGGCGCGCATCGAGGGCCTCGACGGGCGCGTGCAGGGCGTGCGCTTCGAGGGCGTGGGCGCCCCCATCGACTGGCGCGAGGGCCTGCTGGTGGCCGAGCCCATCGAGGGCCTGCTCTCGGGCGGGCGCATGCGTGCCACGCTGCGCCTCTCCACGGGCGCCAGCAGCGCCTACGAGGGCCGGCTCGAGGTGCGCGACCTCGACGTGGGGCGCCTGAAGGACGACCTCGCCCCCACCGGCGCGCCCTACGCCGGGCGCGGCACCGTGGTGGGCACCTTCCGCAACCCCACGGGCACGCGCGCCGGCCTGCAGGCGCAGGGCGTGGCCAGCGTGCGCGAGGGCCGGCTGGGCGAGCTGCCCGCGGTGGCCAACCTCTTCCTCGCGCTGGGCTCCATGCTGCCCGGCGACAAGCGTCCTGCCTTCGAGACGCTCGACGCCACCTTCACGCTGGCCGACGAGGTGGTGCGGCTGGACCCCATCGTCATCGCCGGGCCCATGACGACGCTGCCCGGGCGCGGCCGCATCGACCTCGAGGGCCAGGTCGACGTCACCTTCAAGCCGCACTTCATCAAGAGCCTGCTCCTGCCCGCCCTGATGCCGCTGCCGGTCATCGGCGGCCTGCTGCAGGCGCTGCTGCGCGAGGACCTCGTCTACGCCGTGCGCGTGCACGGCGAGATGGGCAACCCGCGCACCGACGTGGTCTTCCTGCCCTTCCTGCGCGGCGAGGACGAGGGCACGTGGGTGGCGCCGCCGCCGCCGCGCGCGCCACGCCGGCCGCTGCCCAGCACCTTCCGCTGAGCCGCCGGGCCCATGCCCGGGCGGCCCGGGGACCCGGCCCAACGCGGGCGCACGCGCGCCCGCGCGGCGACAATCGCGCCATGCCCCGCGCACGACGCCGCCCCGCTCCCCGCATCGCGGTCCTCGCGGGCGGCTCGGGCACGCGCTTCTGGCCGCTGGGCCGCGCCGGGCGGCCCAAGCAGGTGCTGGCGCTGGACGGCGACGACCCGCGCCCGCTGCTGGCGCTCACGCTCGACCGCGTGGCCACGCTGGGCGACCGCGCCCCGCTCGTGGTGGCGCCCGCCCCGCTGGCGCGCGTGCTCTCCGGCGCCGCCGCCGGGCGGCCGCACCGCCTGCTGCGCGAGCCGCTGCCGCGCAACACGGCCCCGGCCGTGGTGCTGGCCGCGCTCGTGGCCGCGCGCGAGGACGCGGGCCGCCCGCTCGTGGTGGTGCCCAGCGACCACCACGTGGCGCCGCTGGCCCGCTACCGCGCGGCGCTGCGCGCCATGGCCGCACGCGCGGCGCAGGCCGACGTGCTGGTCACGCTGGGCCTCGCGCCCAGCTGGCCGGCCACCGGCTACGGCTGGCTCGAGCTGGGCCCGCGCGTGGCCGGGGCCGCCGCGCTGCCCGTGCACCGCGTGCTGCGCTACGTGGAGAAGCCGGCGCTGGCGCGTGCGCAGCGCATGCTCGACAGCGGGCGCCACCGCTGGAACGGCGGCACCTTTGCCTTCCGCCCCGCGGTGCTGCTGGAGGAGGCGCGCCGCCTGCTGCCGGGCATGGTGGCGGGCCTGGCGTCGGCGCTGGCGCGCCGCGGCGCCGCCGCGCAGCAACGCGCGCTGGCACGCGCCTACCGCGCGCTGGCCCCCGCCTCGGTGGACACCGCGCTCATGGAGCGCGCACGGCACGTCGAGACCGTGGCCGCTCCGCTGGCGTGGGACGACCTGGGCTCCTTCGACGCCATGGCCCGCCAGCGCCGCCCCGATGCGCGCGGCAACCGCGTGCGCGGCGCCGTCACGCTGGTGGACGCGCAGGGCTGCGTGGTGGAGGCCGAGGCGGGCCACGTGGCGCTGCTGGGCGTCAAGGACCTGGTCGTCGTGCGCACCGCCGACACGGTGCTGGTGCTGCCGCGCGGCGCCGGCGAGCGCGTGCGCGAGATCGTGGCGCGCCTGGCCGCCGAGGGGCGCGCGGGGCTGCTGACGTGAGCGAGCCCGGGCGCGTGGCGGCGGTGGACTACGGCCGGCGCCGCATCGGCCTGGCCGTGAGCGACGCGCTGCGCATCACCACGCGCGGGCTGCCCACGCTGGACCGCAGCGCGGGCGCCGCGGGCCCGCAGGGCCTGGAGGAGGCCGCGGCGCAGGTGGCGGCCGTGCTGCTGGGCGAGCAGGCCCGCGAGGTGGTGCTGGGCCTGCCGCTGCACGCCGACGGGCGCGAGTCGGAGATGTCGGCCGAGGTGCGCCGCTTCGCCGCCCTGCTGGAGGCGCGCCTCGCCCCCGCCGGCGTGCGCCTGCACCTGCACGACGAGGGGCTGAGCTCCTGGGAGGCCGAGGAGGGCCTCAAGGCCGGCGGCCGCGACCTGGCCCGCGCCCGCCGCGAGGGGGCCATCGACCAGCGCGCCGCGCTGGGCCTGCTGCGCGGCTGGCTGGAAGGCCAGGCCTAGGGCGGCGCACGAGCCCGTCGCGGGGCTCTTGCTTGCACTTTGCAACTATGGCGTGGACCCCTCCGACGGGGCGCGGGGCCAGGGACGGCGGGTTGGGGTGCCTGGCGGGGCGACCCCGGCGGGCTTGTACGGCAGGGCGGCCGCGGGGGGCGGCGCCGCGCCGGGCCCTGCCGGGTGCCCGCCCCTGCGCATTCCCTCGTCCCCCCGCCGGCCCGGGCGTACCTTCCCCCGCTTCACAGACAACCAGAACCAGGGTTCAGGCGAACCCCAGCAGACGACCCCGGCCCAGGGCCTGAGGCACCCCTCGTGGGGCGCCCGCGGCGGCTTGGCCGACGGTGACGGAGGTGGCCATGGCCGTCCACAACGAGCGCAAGCAAGCGGTGCGCGAGACGTACCGCACGCACGCCAAGGACACCGGCAGCGCGCCGGTGCAGGTTGCAGTCCTCACGGACCGCATCCAGCACCTGACCGCCCACCTCCAGAAGTTCCCCAAGGACCACGCCACGCGGCGCGGCCTGCTGCAGATGGTGGGGCGCCGCGCCTCGCTGCTGCGCTGGTACGCGCGCACGTCGCCGGAGGCCTACAAGGGACTGATCGAGAAGCTGGGGATCCGCCGCTAGGAGGCGACGTGGCGAAGCATGTAGTGACGGTGGATGTGGGGGGCAAGGCCCTCCACATCGAGACGGGTCGCATGGCCAGGCTGGCCGCCGGCTCCGTCGTGGTGACCTTCGGCGAGACGATGGTGCTGTCGGCGGCCTCGTGCGCGCCGCCTCGCGAGGGCATCGACTTCTTCCCCCTCACGATCGACTACCGCGAGAAGACCTACGCGGCCGGCAAGATCCCCGGGGGCTTCTTCAAGCGTGAGGGCGCGCCCACGCAGAAGGAGATCCTCACCATGCGCATGGCGGACCGCCCGATCCGCCCGCTGTGGCCCGACGGCTTCAAGGCCGACGTGCAGGTGCAGAGCTTCGTGCTCTCCTTCGACCAGCAGAACGACCCCGACGTGCTCAGCATCATCGGCGCGGGCGCCGCGCTGGCGCTGGCCCCCCTGCCCTTCCTCGGGCCCCTGGGCGGCGTGCGCGTGGGCATGAGCGGCGACACCTTCATCGCCTTCCCCACCGTCGAGCAGCTGGCCGAGTCGCCGCTGGACATGGTGGTGGCCGGCACGCGCAACGCCGTGACGATGGTCGAGGGCGGCGCCAACGAGTTGAGCGAGGACGTGATCGCGGCCGCCATCGAGTTCGGCCACGGCGTGATCCTGAAGATCTGCGACGCGGTGGACGAGCTGCGCCGCCTCGTGGGCTGGAAGCAGCCCACCTTCACGCCCCCCGCCGGCACCGACGCCTGCGAGAAGGCCGTGCGCGAGCGCTTCGGCGAGGCCTTCAAGAAGGCCCTGCACAGCCGCGAGAAGCTGCAGCGCCAGGCGGCGAAGAAGGTGGTCGCCAGCGAGATCAAGAAGGCGCTCATCGACCCCGAGGCCACGCCCAAGGTGGAGCCCAAGCCCGGGCTGTTCACCGACAAGCAGGTGGCCGCGGCCATCGAGATGCTCGAGTACAACCTCGTGCGCGAGGCGGCGCTGGCCAACAAGCGCGTCGACGGCCGCAGCTGCACCGAGATCCGCCCCATCGACATCGAGGTGGGCGTGCTGCCCCGCGCGCATGGCTCGGCGCTGTTCACGCGCGGCGAGACCCAGGCGCTGGTGGTCGCGACGCTCGGCACAGGCGAAGACGAGCAATATGTCGACTCGCTTGAAGGCACCTACAAGGAGCGCTTCCTGCTCCATTATAACTTTCCGCCTTTCTCGGTTGGCGAAAC
>JBJTIJ010000386.1:0-3193 GCA_046094945.1 Planctomycetia bacterium
TTGCGCTTCTGGGGCATGATCGAGGAGCCGGTGCTGACGGCGTCGCCCAGCCGCGCGAGTTCGGCTTCGCGCGTGGTCCACAGCACGAGGTCGGCGCCCAGCCGCGAGAGCGTGGTGGCCAGCATGGCGGCCGCGGCCAGGAAGGCCGTGGCATCGCGCCGCGACGAGACCGCCTCGAGGCTGTTGGGCGAGGGCGCGCGGAAGCCCAGGCGGCGCGCGGTCCGCCGGCGGTCGATGGGGAAGGTCGTGCCCGCCCCGGCGCCGGCGCCCAGCGGGCACTCGCGCATCTCGTAGGCGAGGCCGCGCCGGTCCTGCTCGAGCATCTCCACGTAGGCCAGCAGCGCGTGGCCCAGCAGCACCGGCTGCGCACGCTGCAGGTGCGTGTAGAAGGGCATCAGGGCCTGCCCATCCCGGCGCGCCAGCGCCAGCAGGGCACGCTGCACGCCGCGCACGCGTGCCTCCAGGCGCCCGCAGGCCCCTGCCAGCCACAGCCGCAGGTCGGTGGCCACCTGGTCGTGGCGGCTGCGCGCCGTGTGCAGGCGCGCGCCGTCGGCCCCCACCAGCTCGATGAGCCGGCGCTCGATGGCCATGTGGATGTCCTCGTCGCCCGGCGCGGCCACGAAGCGGCCTGCGGCCCACTCGCGCTCGATGCGCGCCAGCCCGGCCAGGATGCGGCGCACGGCGGCGGGCGGCAGGATGCCGGTGGCCCCCAGCATCTCGGCGTGGGCCCGGCTGCCGGCCAGGTCCTCGCGCCACAGGCGCCGGTCCACCGGCAGCGAGCGGTTGATGGCGTCCAGCGCCGGGTGCACGCCGGCGGCGAAGCGCCCGTGGACGAGGCCGCGTTCAGCCCGCGCGCCCGCGCTGCGCCCAGCCCGCGGGGGCTGCCCTGCCTTGCGCCGTGCTGCCATGCTGCCTCCTTGCCCCGCCGCTAGGCGAGGTAGCGCTCGGCCAGCGCACGGTAGGCGCGCGCGGCCTCCTCGACCTGCTCCACTGCCACCCACTCGTCCGGTGCGTGGCTGGCCGCGCTGGTGCCGGGGCCCATCACCACGCCCGGCACGTGCCGCACGTGGTGCAGGTCGCTCACCCCGCCGAAGCGGCCCAGCCGCTGCGCGGGGCTGGCCGCCAGCGCACACTCCACGATGCGTGCCTCGCGCGGCGTGCGCACCGGCAGGAAGCGCGTGCTCTTGACCACCACGCGCGAGGCCACGGCCCCGCGCAGCAGCTCGAGCATGCGCTGGTTGTCGCAGCCCGGCGTGGGGCGACCGTCGAGGTCGACGGTGCACGAGCCGGGCAGCACGTTGGGCTTGGTGCCGCCCTGGATCACGGTGCACTGCAGCGTGGCCGGGCCCAGCTCGGGGTCGGGGGCGCCCAGGTCCAGCGCCTGCACGGCCACCACGTCGCGTGCCGCCTTGGCCACGGCGTTCTCGCCCTCCCACGGGCGCGAGGCATGGCAGGAGCGCCCCTGCGCCTCGAGCGTGACGCGCAGCAGGCCCCGCTGGCCGGGGCACACCTCCAGCCCGGTGGGCTCCCCCACCACCGCCGCGTCGTAGGCGGGCAGCAGCCCGGTGATGGCCTCGATGCCCTGGCCGCCGGTCTCCTCGTCGCACACCAGCGCCGCCACCAGCCGCCCGGCCAGCCGCGTGCGGTCCACCGAGACCAGCGCGTGCGCCATGGCGGCCACGCTGGACTTGGCGTCGTTGCTGCCCCGGCCGAACACCTTGCCGCCCTCCAGCGCGCCGTCCCAGGGCTCGCGCGTCCAGCCCGGGCCCACGGGCACCACGTCGACGTGCGTGAGCAGCAGCAGGCCGCGCGCGGGCGGCGCCGCCCGCTGCCCCTCCACCACGCCCCACACGTTGCGGCCCGAGACGTGCACCTCGGCACCGTGCTCGCGCAGCCAGCGCGCGAGGTGGTCGCGGCAGGCCGCCTCGTCCCCTGACACCGAGGGGATGCGCACGATGTCGCGCAGCAGGTCGACGGGGGCGCTCACAGCGGGGCAGCCGCCCCGGCGGGGACCGCGCGCGGCGCGTCGGGCTCGACGAGCGTGCCGGCGCCCTCGTTGGTGAACAGCTCCAGCAGGATGGCGCTCTCGGCCAGCCCCGACAGGATGTGGCCGGCCTCGCAGCCGCCCTCCACCGCGTCGATGAGCGACTCGACCTTGGGCGCCATGCCGCCCGAGATGATGCCGCTGCCCATGGCCTGGCGCGCCTCGCTCACCGTCAGGCGCGAGATGAGCGTGGCCGGGTCCTTGGGGTCGCGCAGCAGGCCGGGCACGTTGGTGAGCGAGATCAGCTTGGCGGCGCCCATCGAGCGCGCGATGACGCTGGCCACCGTGTCGGCGTTGATGTTGAGCACGTTGCCGTCGTCGTCGCTGCCCAGCGAGGAGATGACCGGCACGTAGCCGTGCTCGACCAGCAGGGTCAGCAGGTGCGGGTCGCAGGAGGTGACGTCGCCCACGTGGCCGAAGTCCACCAGCGTGGTCTGGCCCGTGGCCGCGTCCTTCATGGGCCGCGGCGGCCGGCGCACGGCGTGCAGCACGTTGCCGTCCACGCCCGAGAGGCCCACGCCGCGCACGCCCTGCGCACGCAGCGCCGAGAGGATCTCGACGTTGATCTGGCCGGCGAACACCATCTTGGCCACGTCCAGCGTGTCGCTGTCCGTGACGCGCCGCCCCTCGACCATCTTGGGCGTGAGGCCCAGCCGGCGGCTGAGGTCGCTGGCCTGCGGGCCGCCGCCGTGCACCACCACGCAGCGGATGTTGACGTGCACGAGCAGCGAGATGTCCTGCGCCAGCGAGCGCAGGGCGCTGTCCTGGTCGGCGATCTCGCCGCCGAGCTTGATCACCATGGTGCGCCGGCGGTGGCGCCGCAGGTAGGGCAGCGCTTCCTTCAGCAGGGAGATCGTGGTCACGGTCGGCTCCTCCCGGGCCCGGGCCCTGCCCGGCACCCGTCGTCTCGGGGGCTCAGGGCGTCACGCCCAGCGCGCGGCACAGCGTGGCCTTCTGCACGTCCAGGCGTGCCTTGCCCTGGTCGATGACGGCGCTGGCCGGCGAGTCCAGCACCTCGTCGGCCACCTTGAGGTTGCGGCGCACCGGCAGGCAGTGCATGAAGATGGCGCGGTCGGTGGCCGCCATCACCGGGCCGTCCACGCGCCAGGCGCGCAGGCCCGCCAGCACCTCGGCGGCGCGCGCCGGGTT
>JBJTIJ010000387.1:0-2868 GCA_046094945.1 Planctomycetia bacterium
GGGGCGGTATCCTCCCCGCTCACCCCGACCCCCACCGCGCGCCCGGATGGCACGGAGCACCCCGCGTGCCCTGGCCATCCCGAGTGCACTGGGCCTCCCGAGTGCACTGGGCATCCCGAGCAGGCCGCGCCCGCGGCACACGCCCCCACCCCGCCCGACCTCGGCACGCTGGCGGCCGGATGGCGCGCGCGCGGGCTGCTGGCGCCGGGCGAGCGCGTGCTGGTGGCCGTCAGCGGCGGCGCCGACAGCGTGGCGCTGGCGCTGCTGCTGGCCGGGGCCGCGGCACACGGCCTGCCGCTGGCCTTGGTGCTGGCGCACCTCGACCACGGCTGGCGCGGGGCCGGCGAGGCCGCGCAGGACCGTGCCGTGGTGGAGGCACTGGCAGCGCGCCCGTGCCCCGTGCACAGGGCCTGCGCGGCAGCACCCACGTCCCCGCAGGGCCGCCAGCGCGCGGCCAAGGAGCCTCGCATGGCCATCCGCGTCGCGATCAACGGGTTCGGCCGCATCGGCCGCGTCATGTTCCGCCTGATGCACGCCCACAAGGGCCGCTTCGAGGTGGTGGCCATCAACGACCTGGGCGCCCCCGAGGCCCTGCTGCACCTGCTGCGCTACGACACCACGCACGGGCGCTTCGGCGCCGACACGCGCCTGGAGCCCGGCCACCTCGTGGTGGACGGCGTGCGCATCCCGCTGCTGCAGGAGAAGGACCCCGCCAAGCTGCCGTGGGCCGCGCACGGCAACCCGCTGGTGGTGGAGTCCACGGGCAAGTTCACCACCCGCGAGCAGGTCCAGCTGCACCTGGCGGCCGGCGCGCGCAAGGTGCTGCTCACCGTGCCGCCCAAGGACGCGCTCGACGCGCTGCTGGTGCTGGGCGTCAACGACGACGCGCTCAAGCCCGAGCACCGCATGGTGAGCAACGCCTCGTGCACCACGAACTGCCTGGCGCCGATGGCCAAGGTGCTGCACGAGCGCTTCGGCATCGTGCGCGGATTGATGAACACCGTGCACGCCTACACCAACGACCAGGTCATCCTGGACCTGCCGCACAAGGACCTGCGCCGCGCGCGCGCCGCCGCCCAGAACCTCATCCCGACCACCACGGGCGCCGCGCGCGCCGTGGGCAAGGTGCTGCCCGCGCTGGCCGGCAAGCTCGACGGCTTCGCGCTGCGCGTGCCGGTGCCGGACGGCTCCATCGTCGACCTCACGGCCGTGCTGGCGCGCGACGTGACGCGCGAGGAGGTCAACGCCGCCATGAAGGAGGCCGCAGCGGGCCCCCTCAAGGGCATCCTCGCCTACAGCGAGGACCCGATCGTCTCCAGCGACATCCTCGGCCAGCAGGCCTCATGCATCTTCGACGCGCCGCTCACCATGGCCAGCGGCAGCCTCGTGAAGGTGTGCGGCTGGTACGACAACGAGGTGGGCTACTCGGCCCGCTGCGTGGACCTGCTGGTGCGCCTGGGCGCCTAGGCGCGCGTGCGGCGGGCCCTGCGCCGGCCCGGCGCAGGGCCGCCATCGCCCGGCCGGCCACTGGCCGCGCCCGCCCCGGGCGCCGGGCCCGGGCCCGGCGTGCGTGCGGGGTGCCCGGCGGGGGGTACCATGCCCGGCATGCCGGCCACCCGCCCCAGCCGCGTCCAGATCGCCCCCTCGCTGCTCTCGGCCGACTTCGCGCGCCTGCAGGCCGAGATCGCCGACGTGGTGGCAGCCGGGGCTGACCTCCTGCACCTGGACGTGATGGACGGCCACTTCGTGCCCAACATCACCTTCGGCCCCCCGGTGGTGGAGAGCATCGACCGCGCCACGCCGGCCTGGCTGGACTGCCACCTGATGATCACGCAGCCCTCGCGCTACGTGGAGGCCTTCTGCGACGCGGGCGCCGACCAGGTCTCGGTGCACGTCGAGGCCCCCGACGACCTGGCGCTGGCCATCGCCCGCATCCGCGGCAAGGGCAAGCGCCCGGGCATCGTGATGAACCCCGACACGGCGCTGGAGCGCGTGCGCCCGTGGCTCGAGCAGGTCGACTTCCTGCTCGTGATGAGCGTGTTCCCCGGCTTCGGCGGCCAGAAGTTCATGCCCTCAGTGCTCGACAAGGTGCGCGCCCTGCGCGCCGAGGGCTGGCAGGGCGAGGTGGAGATCGACGGCGGCATCAACCGCGAGACGGCCCCGCTGGCCATCGAGGCCGGCTGCGACGTTCTCGTGGCCGGCAGTGCCGTGTTCGGCAAGGCCGACCGCGCGGCCGCGATCCGCGAGCTGCGCGCCGGCCGCCAGGTGGCCGCCTAGCGGCACGGGAGGGGCGATGGCACTGTTCCGCAAGAAGAAGGAGATCCCGCTCGGCCTGTGGATGAAGTGCCCGGGCTGCGGGAAGATGTCCTTCACCAAGGCCGTCGAGGACAACCTCAACGTCTGCCCCGACTGCGGCCACCACAACAAGGTGACGGCCCGCACGCGCGTGGCCCAGCTGCTCGACGAGGGCAGCTTCGAGGCGCTGGGCGAGGACCTCGTGCCGCGCGACGTGCTGCGCTTCGTCGACGAGGGCTCGTACGCCAGCAAGATCGAGAAGGCGGCCGCCAAGGCCGCCGCCGGCAAGGCCGCCAGCGAGGGCGCGCTGGCCGGCCGCGGCCTGCTGGGCGGCCGCGCGCTCACCGTGTGCGTGATGGACTTCGCCTACATGGGCGGCTCGATGGGCGTGGTGGTGGGCGAGCGCTTCGCGCTGGCCGCCGAGGATGCGCTGGCGCGCCACGACGGCGCTGGTCTTGGCCATCTGCATGAGCGAGAGCGCGCCCTCGTGCATGCGGGCTCCGCCCGAGGTGGCCACGGTGAGGAAGGGCACGCGCCGCGCCAGCGCATCCTCGGCGGCCAGCGCGAAGCGCT
>JBJTIJ010000388.1:0-2951 GCA_046094945.1 Planctomycetia bacterium
GCTCAAGGAGGCGCAGCGTGCCCAGAAGGACGCCGACGACCTCCAGGTGCGCATCCTGGGGCGCGTGAGCGAGGAGGAGAAGGCCGAGGGGCAGGCGCTGCTCGAGAAGCTGGGCTCGACGCCGGCGCTGCTCAAGCAGGCCAAGGAGCTGCGTGCGGCCAGGCGTTACGCCGTGGCGCGCATCCTGCTGCGCTCGCTCTCCACTGGCACGCCGGGCACGCTGGCCACCGAGGCGCGCGAGGCCCAGCGCGAGCTGGAGGCCGCCTGGCTATCCGACGTGCCGCCCGAGGAGGCCGAGCTGGTGCGTGCGGCGCGCGAGCACCCGGCCTTCGGGCGCCTGTCCACCTCGGCCTCGCACCGCTTCCTCTACATCGGCCCCAAGGGCCTGGTGGAGTCGATCCCGGCCGAGTCGCGCATGCGCTTCGACCTCTCCTACGTGTTCCTCACCGACCTCTTCGGCGTGCGCCCCAACCCGGGCGGCGACCGCATCACGGTCTACTACAAGGAGCTGTGGGACTTCGGCGGCGGGCAGGGCGGCGGCAGCATCATCGACATCGGGCGCGCCAACCCCGAGTCGCGCGGCCAGCGCGTGGACACGGGCCTGCTCTACCACGAGCTCACGCACTGCGTGGATGACACGGCGCCCATCTACGCCGGCTTCCGCGAGGGGCTGGCGAACTTCGGCGCCGCGTTCCTGTTCGAGATGCTGGGGCAGGAGGGCGACCAGGCGCACGCCTTCGCCAGCAACCTCGAGGCCTTCCGGCGCGACTACCTCGGGCGCGACCTCGCCTACTGGCGCATCCAGGACTACGGGCCCAGCGCGGGCTTCTTCCTGCACTTCGCCGACAAGTACACGCGCGTGCCCGGGGGCCACGACTGGGCGCCCTACCGGCGCTTCTTCCGCGCCTACCGCGAGGCGCCCACGGGCGACGGCCGCGAGCCGTTCATCGCGCGCGCGCTGGGCAAGTGCCTCGTGGACTGCTTCGGGCCCGGGGCCTTCGACGACCTGGTCGCCTTCCGCTTCCCGCTGGACGCCAGCGACCGCGACGCGGTGCGCGTGGAGGCCGAGGCCTGGGCCAAGGGCGAGGACGGGCTGGCCAAGCGCATCGAGGAGCTGTCGCGCTTCCCCAGCTCGCCGGCCACGCGCGACTGGCTGGCGCGTGCGCAGCAGGGCACGCGCCGCGATGGGCCCGAGGCCGTGCAGGCCGCGGGCAAGGCGCTGGGGCTGGTCTACGACTGGCGCGTGATCGGGCCCTTCCGCAGCCCGGGCGCCGACCCGCGCGCGCGCGTGTTCCCGCCCGAGGAGGCCATCGACTTCGAGCGCCAGTACGACGACGGCCTGAACTCGTGCCGCTGGCGCGTGCCCGAGGCGCAGGGGCCGGTGACCATCGACGCACTGGGCTGGGTGGGCCTCAACTACTCGTACATGGACGACACGGCCTGCTACGCGGTCACGTGGGCCACGGTGCCCCACGAGGTGCCGGCCTACCTGCACGTGCGCGCCGACGACGACGTGACGCTGTTCCTCAACGACCGGCGCGTGGAGAGCTACGTGGCGCGGGGCTGGTCGGGGCCGCAGCCCTGGTTCCGGGGCCCGCAGGCGCCCATGCCCGACGCCATGCGCCTGCCCATCGTGCTGCAAGCCGGGCGCAACAAGCTGCTGGTGAAGATCAAGAACCGCTGGGGCCCGGCGGGCTTCGTGCTGGCCTTGAGCCGCCGCGACGGGCAGGCCATCAGCGGGCTGGTCACGCAGGCCGACGTGGCCGGCGGCAGCACGGTGGCGCTGCCGGGCGAGCCGCACTGGAAGAACGTGGCCGAGCACGCCTTCCGCGGCAAGCGGGGCGACAAGGCCTTCGACGTGCGCGTGGGCCAGTTCAAGGTGGCCAACGACGCGCTGGTGGGCGAGGCCACCGACGCCAAGGTCGCGTGGCGCCGCTACACGGTGCGGCCGGGCTACCCCACCGACGCGCCCAGCAACCTGCTGTGGTTCAAGGAGAAGGCGACCGAGGGCCTGGGTGACTTCCGGCTCCGGCTCGACCTCGTGACGCCGGCGGGCAACGCGCCCAAGATCGCGGTGGTGTTCCAGGGCGACGGCAGCAACGACGGCCTCTCGGGCTGGGCGCTGATCGTGCATCCCGACGGCGAGAAGCGCGTGCAGGCGCGGCTGGAGCGTTACGAGGACATGCACTACCAGGTGCCGCCGCAGGAACTGCCGCCGCTGGGCAAGGACGAGGAGTCGCGCCCGCTGCTGCTCACCTGCGTCGACGGTCGCCTGACGGCCACGCTGGGCCCGGTGGTGCTGTTCCGCGGCGTGTCGCTGCAGCCCATCCCGGGCCGCACCCGCGTGGGCCTCTCCACGTGGGGGCCCTCGCCGGGCATCGCCGCCATGGAGCTGGAGAAGCCGGCCCCGCCGCGCTGAGGGCGCGCCTCACTCCGGGATGCGCATGTCGTCGTGGTGGCCCACGCAGGCCAGCTCGATGACACGGCCCGTGGCGGAGGGCACCTCCCACCAGTGCAGCCGCCGGGCGGCGGGCGTCTTCACCTGCAGGGCGCAGCGCCATGCGGTGGCGCCGTCGCGCGCGCGCGTGCGGGGCGGCGCGTTGCCGGCCGGGCCGGAGCGCAGGCGGTGCACCTCGCGTCCCTCGACCTCGCGGGCACAGCCGCAGGCCACCTCGGCGCACACCTGCACGACCTTCTCGGCGGAGACGCCCTGCAGGGCGGCCACGCTGTCGAGGAACCCGGCGCCCAGGCGCACCTCGGCCAGCGGGAACTCCTTGCGGTCGTCGGCCGTGAGCAGGTCGTGCCACGCGGCCGTCAGGGCGCTGACGAAGGCCGCCGGCGAGGCCCGCAGGCGTGCGCGCAGGTCGCGTTCGCGCAGGCGGCGGGCCTCGGCGGCGTGCTCCTCGCGGTGCTCGGCTTGTCGTTGCAGCCGCAGCTTGCGGGCCTTGGCT
>JBJTIJ010000389.1:0-1258 GCA_046094945.1 Planctomycetia bacterium
GCGGAGCACCTCGGGCGCGCCGAGGACACGCCCGCCGCACCTCCGGCAGCACCTCCGGCTGCCCCTCCGGCTGCACCGCCCGCCGCAGCGCCGGCCGCGAGCCCCAGCGTGGAGCGCGCGCCCTTCGAGGGCGAGACGCACCTCTCGAACCTGCGCCAGCTCACCTTCGGCGGCGAGAACGCCGAGGCCTACTGGAGCCACGACGAGCGCACGATCATCTTCCAGAGCACGCGCCCGCCCTACAAGGCCGACCAGATCTTCACCATGCGGCCCGACGGCAGCGACGTGCGCCTGGTGAGCACGGGCAAGGGCCGCACGACCTGCTCGTTCTTCCTGCCCGGCGACCAGGACCTGCTCTACGCCAGCACGCACCTGGGCGGCGACGAGCCGCCCATGCCGCCGCGCTTCGACCCCAAGATCGGCTACGTGTGGCCGGTGTGGGCCACCTACGACATCTTCCGCGCCAAGGCCGACGGCAGCGGGCTGCTGCGCCTGACCCAGACGCCGGGCTACGACGCCGAGGCGGTGGTCTCGCCGGTGGGCGAGCGCATCGTGTTCACCAGCGCGCGCGACGGCGACCTCGAGCTCTACACCATGGCGCTGGACGGCAGCGACGTGCGGCGCGTGACCAACAGCCCCGGCTACGACGGCGGCGCCTTCTTCTCGTGGGACGGCAAGAAGCTGGTCTACCGCTCGGCCTGGCGCGAGGGCCTCGACCCCGAGGCCGACCGCAAGCTGCTGCAGGACCAGCTGGTCAAGCCCACCAACCTGGAGATCTTCACCTGCGACGTGGACGGCAGCAACCGCGTGCAGCTCACCAGCAACGGCGCGGCCAACTTCGGCCCCTTCTGGCACCCGGACGGCAAGCGCATCATCTTCTCGAGCAACATGCACGACCCGCGCAGCGGCAACTTCGAGCTCTACCTCGTCGAGGTGGAGACCAAGAAGGTGGAGCGCGTGACGTGGTTCACGCGCAAGCGCGAGGGCGCCTACCGCTCGGACGACTTCGACGGCTTCCCGATGTTCACGCGCGACGGCTAGCGGCTGCTCGTCTGCAGCATCCGCCTCAACGACAAGCCCAACGTGGCGAACGGCTTCGTGGGCGACTGGCGCGACGAGCGCCGCGCCGGCTCAGCGCGCGCGCCAGGCCAGGGCCACGCCGCCGGGCTGCTCGCCGGCCAGCAGCAGCAGGCCGTCGGGCGCACAGGCCAGCGCCGTGAAGGCCACGCCCGGCGAGGCGGCAGGTGCGGCGGCAGGC
>JBJTIJ010000390.1:0-4839 GCA_046094945.1 Planctomycetia bacterium
GCTGTACTCGGATCAGAGGCCTCGTGGGCCCCATTTCCCGCATGCAGGGATTTGCGTGTTGCTTCTTCGGTCTTCTCTCTGTCATTGCGCCAGGGCTGGCCGGCTGTAGTCGGGCTCCCGCAAGTGATTCACCCGCAGACAGTTACAAGAGCGATGCCTACGAGAACTACAGAGTGTTGTACTCGCAGGTCTGGCAGAGGCTAATCGAACCAAACTATACGCGGGATCAAGATGTTCCCAAGGACCTCTTGGCTGCCATTCGAAGCGCGTGCAAGACTTGGGCAGAGGCCAGTACAAGAGTCCTTGTGATTCGCGGGAACAAGTTTGAACTTCAGGCTGCTGAACTTGATCCGCTTGCAAAGGGTGTGACCATCCTAGATCATCCTCCTGTTGTTAGGCTTGTCGTCTATCGCGGAACTGTGAGTCCGAAGTCCTCCGGGTACTCATTGAGGGTTGAGGAAGTCGTTGGCGGAACACTGGAGCCAGTGTTCGATATTGACGTCACAAGAGTGGGCGATCAAGTAGTTCTTGCGCCGTGGAGGTTTGATATCATTCACGGGGAGAGTGTGCTGTATCGGTGAGGGCGGTTGTAACCGCACAGTGGGTCGAGTTTGAGTCTGTTTGTGCCGATCTATTGCCTTCGTGCAGATCACCGAGGAGTTCGTCGCGTACCTGCTGGCCCGCATCGAGCGGCTGGAGACGCGGCTCCGTCACGTCGAGGCGTCCCGCGGAGATGATTCTCAGTCGCTTTGGCACTTTCTGTCCGAGCGCTCGGACTCGGACACGAGTGGGTTCGGAGCCGAGCGGGGGTGGTCGGTGAGTTGGGAGACGTACAGTCCTACGAGGGGGCCCGGCCGGCCCTGCTCTCCGGTCGTCGTGGTCGGCGCGTTCCTCCCCTCATGCACACGTGGCGCACTGCGACGCCCGGTTGGCGCTCATGCGGGCTTGGCGCGCGGCTTCTCGGCGGGCCTTGAGGATGTCGGGCACGTTCGCTCCGGTCCCCGCGTACATCTCGTCGGGCGTCTGGCCCTGGAACGCGCCGTGGGGGATCTTCGAGTTGTGCTCGACCACGTAGAAGGCGATGAGCGAGCGCAGCCGGCTGATCGAGTCGAGCTCGTTCAGGTACAGCCAGTTGTGTTTCATGCTGCGCCAGAGCGCCTCGATCATCGAGTTGCTGAAGCCCACGTCCACTTGGGCGAGCACGCGCCGCAGGAGTCCGGCCTCGAGCAACCTGTCCACCTCGTGGTTCACGTTCTCGCTGCCGGCGTCGGCGTAGAGGGTCGGCACGGCCCCCTCCAGGCCCTTGCCCGCGTGCAGCAGGACGGCGACGGAGCTCCCCGCACAGCGCCGCTCCGAGAGGTGCCAGGCCAGAATCTTGCGGGAGAAGTTGTCGATCACGGCGCTGAGGTAGGCACGCGTGCCGTCGAGCAGCTTGAAGACCGTGACGTCGATGTGCCAGATCTCGTTGGGCTTCTCGGCGCGGATCCCCTCGACGGCCTGGTGGGGGTGGAGGCGCATGCGCGGCCGGCGCCACCCGCGCTCCCGGACGAAGCGGTACCACGTGGAGGCCGAGGCGCACACGCATCCGATGCGCTGGGCGAGGAGCGCGAGGCGCCCGGTGGGGACGTGCCTCAGGTCTTCGTCGGTGGCCATGCGGCGCATGGCCATGACCTCGGCTGGGGTGAGGCGCTGGGGCGAGGTGGCCGGGCAGGAGGGCTGGTCCTCGAGCAGGCAGCCCGACCCCATCCGGGCCCAGGCGTGGAAGCGGGACAGCGAGAGTCCCACGAAGGCGAGGGCCCTGCGCAGGCCGAACACGTCGCGGGTACGATGGACGGCGCGCAGCAGACGGGCCTTGTCGAGCCCGGCGAAGCGCACACGGGACAGGTCGGGCTTGACCACGCGCAGCAGCACAAGCAGCAGGCGCAGCGCAGCCGAGAGCCGCTGGACCCGCTTCTCGAGTCGGGTGACCCGGAGCCGCAGCGCCATGAGGGCCGGATCCAGGGGCGCGCTCGGCGTCACGACGGCCGGCGCGCGCTTGAGCCAGCCGTACGCGGTGGACCGGGGCACGCCCTGGCGCGTGGCCAGGCGCACGTCGCCGGCGTCCCGGACCTGCTGGACGAGGCGATGGTCGTAGCGGCGCGGTCCCCTTCTCGTGGTGCTCATTCCGCCATGGTGGCGGAATCAGGGCGTCGGATCCAGTCCCATGGCGCGTCCTGGAGTCCGAGCGCTCGGACAGAAAGTGCAGAATGTCGTGGCAGACAGCACGGCTATCCTTCACGGGAGCATTGCTCCCACGCCGGCGCGCAGGAGGCAGGCTGGCTGGAGGTGCCCATGCTGCACGCGGTCGCAGGGTCCGGGGGGCTGGCCGGCGTGCGCCGCGTGCGCCCGTGGACGCGGATGCTGCTGGCCACGCTGCCCTGCCTGCTGCTGGCCGGCCCCTGCTGGGCGCGCGGCGGCGAGGCGCGGCCGCCGCGTGGGGGGGCTGCCGCGCCCGGGGCGGCCACGGAATGGAATGCCTACTGGGTGGGCCACAGCCTGCTGTCCCGCATCCCGGATGCCGTGGCCGCGCTGGTGGCGGCCAGCCCGGGCGGACTCTCGCTGGCGTGGAAGGAGCAGAACATCCCGGGGGCGTCGCTGGAGATCAACTGGTCGGAGGCACTGCCCGACCGGCAGCGCTACCGTTTCGAGCCGTCCTGGCAGCAGCGCTACGACCTGCGCCTCGCCTCGGGCGAGGTGGACACGCTGGTGCTGACCGACAGCGTGCCCCGCGGCGGGCAGGCCCAGGAGGAGGAGACGCACGCCGGGCTGGTGCGCTTCGCCACGCTGGCGCGCGAGAAGAACCCCGCGGTGCGCGTGCTGTACTACGAGACGTGGCACTGCCTGGACACCGGCACGCCCAAGGGCTGCGAGTGGGACAAGGCCAGCCCCACGCGCAACCTCGCGTGGGTGGAGCGCGTGGAGGCCGACCGCGCGATGTGGCGGCGCGTCGTGGCGCGCGCCAACGCCACGCTGGTGGAGCGCAAGGTGCCGGGCGCATCGGCCGCCGAGCCCGTCATCCGCATGCTGCCCGCGGGCCCCGCGCTGGCGCAGGCCGTGCGCGAGGCCGAGCAGGGCAAGCTGGCCGGCCTCAAGGGCATGGACGACTTCTTCAGCGACCGCATCCACGCCAACGCGCTGGGCGCCTACCTCGTGGGCTGCGTGCACTACGCCGGGCTCACGGGCCGCAGCCCGGTGGGCCTGCCCAGCGACATCAAGGAGCGCTGGGGCCATGGCTGGTGGACGCCGCGCCTCTCCTGGACGCGCGAGGCGCCGCCAGCGGCCGTGATCCGGCGCCTGCAGGAACTGGCCTGGGAGGCGGTGCGCAGCGAGCCGGGGCTGCTGGGCGCGGCGGCGCGGCGCAAGTAGGCGCCCGCGCGCCAAGGCAGGCCTGTCCGCTAGAGGGCCAGCCCTGCGCCGGCCCTGCGCGGGCCCGGCGCAGGCCGCGTGCCGGGCCTGCGCCAGCCCAGCGCGCGGGCGGTGCGCGCCCGCGGCGCGCGAGGCGCTAGGATGGCGCGCTCGCAGGGGCGTAGCTCAGCCGGTAGAGCAGCGGCCTTTTAAGCCGCGGGTCGTGGGTTCGAGTCCCACCGCCCCCACCATGCCCGCATGCCTGCCTGCGCCGCGGCCCTGCGCGCCGGGCCGTGGCACCGGCCGGTCGCGCCGGCCGGTCGTGCCGGCCCCGCGCACTGGCCCCGTGCACCGGCCCCGCGCCCAGCCCGAGGGCCTAGCCCAGCGTGGTGAAGACGTTCTGGACGTCGTCGTCTTGCTCGAGGGCGTCCACGAGCGCGAGGACCTCCTTCTCGGCGGCCTCGGCCAGCGCGGTGGGGGAGAGCCCCACGTACTCGGTGGTGCTGACCACGGGCGTGATGTGGCGCTCCTCGAGCGCACGCTGCATGCGGCCCAGGTCGGCGAAGGCGCAGCGCACCACCAGCTGGGCCTCGCCCTTGTCGCCCTGGCCCTCGAGCATCTCGTCGAGCCCGTGGTCGATGAGCTCCAGCTCGAGGTCGTCGGGCTTGACGTGGGCCTTCTCCAGCTGGGCGGCGTCGAGGCGGAACACGCCCATGTGCTTGAAGTTGAAGCCCACGCTGCCGCTGTTGCCCAGGTTGCCGCCGTAGGTCTTGAAGCAGGAGCGGATGTTGGCCACGGTGCGCGTGGGGTTGTCGGTCGCGCAGGCCACGATCACCGCCACGCCGTGGGGGGCGTAGCCCTCGTAGAGCACCTCCTGGTAGTCCACCGCTTCCTGCCCGGTGGCGCGCTTGATGGCCGCCTCCACCTTGTCCTTGGGCATGCTGGCGGCGCGCGCGTTCTGCACGGCGCGGCGCAAGGCAGGGTTGGCGTCCGGGTCGCCGCTGCCCTTCTTGGCCGCGATGGCGATCTCCTTGGCGATGCGCGCGAACTGCTTGCTGATGCGGCTGTTGCGCGCCAGGATCGTGGTCTTGCGCTTCTCGAAGATGCGTCCCATGGGGCACCGCCGGGGGGAGACGAGGGAGGCCGCATGCTACGCCCGCGCCCGCGGGCGGGGGCTGCGGGCCCGGGAGGCCGGCCCTAGCGCCGCTCCAGCCGCAGCGCGTCGCGCGCGAACCATGCCGTGCCGGCCGTGGCGCGCAGCTCGAGCACCAGTTCCACGCGCGCCAGTGCCTCGGCCACCTCGAACTCCACGCGCAGCGGGGCCCAGCCGCGCGTGCCGCCCCGCCCGCCCTGGCGCGGGCGGCCCGAGAGCCGGGCCAGCGCCCCGCCGCCCTCCTCGTCGGCGGGCACGCGCACGCCCGAGGTGGCCCGCGCGCCCCCCAGTGCGTAGCGCCC
>JBJTIJ010000391.1:0-10408 GCA_046094945.1 Planctomycetia bacterium
ATGCGCTTCTGCACAGCCTCGTCGGCCACGCCCTTGCCGGCCCATGCCCCCATGCAGCCCACGTCCACGGCGCGCCGCGCGGCGCTGCTCGCGGCCCCGGCGCCGGCTGCGCGCCGCCGGGGGCCGGCGGCCCCTTGCGGCGTGCTGCCCTGCCTGCTGCTCGTGCTGCTGTGCGTGGCCTCCCCCGGCCGGGGCCCGTCTGCGCTGCTGCGCCCGGCCGCGGCCGCGCCGGCCGACTTCACGCGCATCGAGAAGGAGATCGCCGAGGAGAAGGCCAAGGCCGCCAAGGCCTGGCTGGGCCTGGCGCTCGACCTCGTGGCCCTCGACCTCAAGGACGAGGCCACCGACGCCTGGCGCCGCGCGCGCGACCTCGTGCCCGAGCACCCCGAGCTGGCCGCCGTGGAGTCCAAGGTGGACGCGCTGGCCGGCAAGGGCGTGGCCGACGAGGCTGTGCAGAAGCGCATCGCGCGCACGCGCGAGGAGGTGGCCAAGGGCTACGAGCGCATGGCCAAGGTGCTCGACAAGGAGCAGCAGGACGCGCGCTACACGGCCTGGCTGGTGGGCGCGCTCGAGCTCAGCCCCACCAAGGCGCGCGTGACCACGCTGGCCAAGATGGCGCAGGCCGCCCCGCTGCTGCTGCAGGTCGAGGAGAAGGGCTTCGGCGGCTGGCTCTCGCTGCCCAAGGGCTGGCGCGCCGGCAACGACATCCCGCTGCTGGTGGCCTTCGAGGGCGAGGGCCAGATGTTCCAGCAGCTGCTGGAACGCTTCGGGCGCGAGCGCAAGAACGAGTCCTGCGCCCTGCTGGCCCCGCTCACGCTCTCGTCGAGCACCGAGCTGAAGGTGGACCGCTACGCCCCGGCCTACAGCGAGGCGCTGCTCAAGGCGCGCAACGAGACGCGCAACGCCTTCGACCACGAGGGCGTGGCGCGCCTCGTGGACCTCGTGCGCACGCACTTCGCCGGCAGCGGCCCCACCTGGCTGGCCGCGCAGGGCCGCGGCGTGGAGCCGGCGCTGGGCTACCTGGCGCTGCACCCGGGCAAGGTGGCGGCCGCCTCGCTGGCGCAGGGCCGCTTCGAGTCGGCCGACCTGCCGGCCAGCGAGGCCCCCACCAGCGGCGGCCCGCCCGTCGAGCTGGTCGGGCCCGCCGGCGGCCCCGAGGAGCCCGAGGGCTGGCTGGCCGCGCGCGGCTTCCAGAAGGTGGCCAAGGCGGGCCTCAAGGGCAGCGGCCCCACGGAGCTGGCCGCCCAGCAGTGGGCCTGGCTCGTCACGCCGCGATGAGCGGCCGGCGCCGATGAACGGCTACGCATGGCCCGGCCTGGCGGGCCTCTCCACCGGGCTGGGCGCGGCGCTGGCCATGGCGCTGCTGGGCCCGCTCCTGGCGCGCGCCGCCCCTGGCGCGTGGATGCGCCTGCTGGGCTGGTCGGGAGTGCTGCTGTCCGCGGCGCTGGGGCCCTTCCTCGTGCCGCACGAGCCGGCCGGCAACCGCATGCTGCTGCAGTGCGCGCTGCTCTACTTCGCCATGAAGGTGCTGGTGCAGGCCGAGGCGCGCCTGGCCGGGCGGCGCGTGCCCACCGGCCTTGCCTGGCTGGGCTTCGCCTTCCTGTGGCCGGGCATGCGGCCGTGGGCCTTCACCGGCGCACGCGCGCCCAGCCGGGGCGGCGCGCGCTGGGTGCGCGAGGGCCTGCTCTCGATGCTGCTGGGCGCCGCCATGCTGGTGGACGCGCACCTGCTGGTGCGGGCAGGCGTGCATGACGCCTGGGTGGCGGTGGTGGCCATGGGCGGGCTGGGCTTCGTGATCGCCTTCGGCGCCATGCGCGTGCAGGCGGGCCTGTGGCGCATGGCGGGCCGGCGCGTGCAGCCGGTGTTCGACGAGCCGCTCAAGGCCACCTCGCTGGTGGAGTTCTGGACGCGGCGCTGGAACCTCGCCTTCAGCGAGATGCTGCAGGTGACGGTGGAGCGGCCCGTGCGCCGCAAGCTGGGCCCGCGCCTCTCCTTCACGCTGGCCTTCCTGGCCTCGGGCCTGCTGCACGACCTGGCCTTCAGCGTGCCCGCGCGCGGCGGCTACGGCCTGCCCACGCTCTACTTCGTGCTGCACGCCACCTTGGTGGCCCTCGAGCCGCGCATCCCCTGGCAGCGCCTGCCGGGCGGCCGCCACCTGCGCCACGCCGCCGCCGTGCTGGCCGTGCTGGGGCTGGTGCCGCTGCTGTTCCACCTGCCGGCCATGCGCGCGCTGGTGATCCCGCTGGTGGACTAGGCCCCCGGCGCACGCTGCCACTCGCGCGCGCGGAACACCACGGCCTCGCTGCCGAGGCGCGCCGGGTCGTAGCGCGACAGCAGCGTGGCGAGGCTCACGGCCTCGCCGTGGCGCGCCAGCCCGGCCGTCCACGCCAGCCGGCCCAGCAGCTCCTCGGGCGTCCAGCCCTGCGCGCGCAGCGTGGCCAGCGCCGTGTCGCCGTGGCGCTTGGCCAGCCGGCGGCCGTCCTCGCCCAGCACCAGCGGCAGGTGCAGGGTGGCGGGCAGCGGCAGGCCCAGCGCGCGCTGCAGCAGGCGCTGGCGCGCGGTGCTGGGGAGCAGGTCGCTGGCGCGCAGCACGAGGTCCGCGCCGCTGGCGGCGTCGTCCACCACGGTGGCCAGCTGGTAGGCGGCCACGCCGCTGTTGCGGTGGATGACGAAGTCGCCCGTCTCGGCGGCCACGTCCACGGCCTGCGGCCCGTAGAGCAGGTCGGTGAAGCGCTCCGCGCCCGCCGCCACCACGAGGCGCAGGCAGGCGGGCTTGCCCGTGGCGGCCTCGGCCTCGGCCAGCGTGGACCAGCGCCCGCGGCAGGTGCCGGGATAGCGCGGGCCCTCGGCACCGTGGGGCGCGCTGGCCGCCTCCTCCACCTCCTTGCGCGTGCAGGTGCAGGGGTAGGCCAGCCCTTGCGCCCGCAGGCGCTCGGCGGCCGCGGCGTAGAGGCCGGCGCGCTGCGACTGGCGCAGCACGGCCTCGGGCTCGTCCCAGGCCAGCCCCAGCCAGCGCAGGTCCTCCAGCAGGCCCGCGATGGCCTCCTGGCGCACGCGCGGCGTGTCCAGGTCGTCGATGCGCAGCAGCAGCGAGCCGCCCGCGGCGCGCACGTGCAGCCACGTGAGCAGGAAGGTGCGTGCGTTGCCCACGTGCAGGTGGCCGGTGGGGCTGGGGGCGAGGCGCGAGCGCACGCGGCCAGCCTACGCCACCGGCGCAAGCGGCCGGCGCGGGCCACCGGCGCAACCCCGATTGCGCTTGCCTCGGCCCCCGCGCACGGGGACACCTAGGAGATGCGCTGCCCGCTGCCCCGGTTGCTGGCCATGCTGCTGCCCAAGCTGCTGGCCCTGCTGGGCGTGCTTGTCCCCTGGCCCGGGCCTGCCCGCGCCGCCTCTGCGTCGCAGCCGGCCGGCGCCCTGCAGGCCGCCCCCGTTCCGCAGCGGCCGGCGCCCCAGCGGTTGGCACCGCAGGCCGCTCTGCGACCGGCGCCGCCGCCGCAGGCGGCCGCCGCGGACGTGGTGCGCAGCCCGGCCCGGGACGACGGCCCGCACGCCGTGCAGACCGCGCCCGACACCGGCCTGCCGGTGCCCGAGCGGCGCATCACGCTGCGCGCCGTGGCCACGCTGCCCACGCAGGTGGGCGCCGGGCTGGGCAGCTACGACGCGCAGCGGCTGGTGGCCGACCTGCGCTGGGCGCGCAACCTCTCGTCGCGCTTCCAGCTCACCACCGACCTCATGCTCGAGCGCGGCCGCTACACGTTCAGCGACGAAGAGGCCCTGCTGCCGGCCGCCACGGGCGCGCTGGGCGGCGACTGCAGCATCGCGCGCCTGTCGCTGGCCGCCTCCATGCGCCTCTCGCGCACCTTCGGCCTCACGCTGGGCGCCAGCCTGCGCGCCAGCCTGATGGACGGCGCCGACCTCGGCCAGAGCCTGCAGCCCGGTGCCATCGCCGCCGTGCGCCTGCGGCTGTTCGGCAGCAGCGACATCCTGCTGGGCTTCTCGGCCACGCAGGGCCTGGAAGGCGACGCCTACGTGCTGCCCATCGCCGGCATGGGCGGCGCAGTGGGCGGCGGGCCGCGCCGCTGGCGCATCGAGGCGCGCGGGCCGGGTGCCTCGTTCGTCTACGACCTCACGCCGCGGCTGGCGCTGGGCGCCTTCGGCGGCTACGAGCGGCGCGACATCCGCCTGCCGGGCGACGCGCGCGAGCCCGGCGGCGTGCTGCGCGAGCAGCGCCTGCAGGCGGGCCTGGAGGCCATCTGGCGCCTGCGCACGGGCAGCACGCTGCACGTGGGCGGCGGCTGGGCCGTGTGGAACCGGCTGGTGGTGCTCGACCGCGACGGCGACACGGTGCTGTCGAGCGACACCGACCCGGCGCCCTTCGTGCAGGTGGAGTGGTCGCTGCGCCTGTGAGCGCGCGGCGCGCGAGCGGCCTCAGGCCGCGCCGGCCAGCAGCGCCTCGGCCTCCTCGCGCACGCCGGCGTCCTCGTCGCGGCGCGCGCGCTCCAGCAGCGGCCGGGCACGCGACGCATCCAGCCCGGCCAGCGCCCACAGCGCGTGCGAGCGCACCACCGGCGCCGCATCGCCTGCGGCGCAGGCCTCCAGCACCGGCACGGCCGGCGTGGCGCCGATGTTGCGCGCCACCACGGCCGCGCTGCGCAGCACGCCCGCGCGGCCCGCGCGCAGCAGCGAGGTGGCCGCGAAGCGGCGCGCGAAGGCCGCCTCGCTGCGCAGCGCCAGCGTCGCCGCGAGGTCCAGCCGCGGGCCCACGCCGGCCGGCGCGGCCAGCTCGGGCCAGGCCTCGACCGGGTCCAGCCCGTTGTAGGGGCAGGCGTCCTGGCAGTCGTCGCAGCCGAACACCCATGCGCCCAGCCGCGCCCGCAGCTCGCGCGGCAGCGGCGCCTGCACCTCGATAGTCCAGGTCGAGATGCAGCGGCGCGCGTCCAGCACGTAGGGCGACACGAAGGCGGCCGTGGGGCAGGCCACGAGGCAGCGCGTGCACGCGCCGCAGCCCGGGCCGGCCGGCGCCGCAGGCACGGCCTCCAGCTCGAGGTCGACCAGCACCTCGCCCAGCAGGAACCACGAGCCGTGGCCGGGGCGGATCAGGCAGGTGTTCTTGCCCACGAAGCCCAGACCGGCCCGCGCGGCCAGCGCCCGCTCCAGCAGCGGCGAGTGGTCGCAGGAGGCCCGCGCCTCGCGCGCGCCGGGCTGGACGGCCAGCTCGGCGGCCAGCGCCCTGAGGCGCGGCAGCACCACGTCGTGGTAGTCGCGCCCCCATGCGTAGCGCGCCACGCGCCCGTAGCGGCGCTCGTGCTCGAAGGGCGGCGCGGACTCCCCGTAGGGCACGGCCACGCTCACCACGCTGCGCGCCCATGGGCGCAGGGCACGCGGGTCGGCACGCTCGACCGGCCGGCGCACCATGTAGTCGAGGCCGGCCCCGTGGCCGGCCTCGACCCAGCGCTGCACGGCGGCGCCGGCGCCCTCCACGGGGCCGGCGCCTGTCACGCCCACCAGCACGAAGCCGTGGGCGTGGGCCAGGCCAGCGAGGGCGGCGTGCGTGAGCATGCCCTCGCGCGGCCTGTCCAGCCGCCGCTACTTCGCCTTCTTCGCGGCCGGCTTGCGCTTCACGCCACGCGCCGCCAGCATCTTGCGGATGCGAGCCTCGCGCTGCGCCGGCGTGTACTTCGCCCACACGCCCCTCTGGGCCTTGCTGTAGGTGGGGTTCTCCTGGGCCTTGGCGGCCGCCACGGCCACCTTGGGCATCGCCACCACCTTGCCACCAGCCGGCGCCGCGCCGCCCGCCGGCACGCTGGCCGCAATGGCCTGCATGAGCTGGGTGAGGCTGGCCGACACGGCCGCGAGGGCCTGGGGCACCGAGATGCTGCTCTTCTTCTTGGCACGAGGCATGAACGACTCCGTGGACAGGTATGAGATGAGGTGGCTTGGGCCACCCGACTGAATGCCTAGATTGACTCGGGCACGTGAATCGTCCACCTATGCACCGACCGATTCACTCGGCACCCCCACTCAGGCACTCAGGGACCAAACGGGCACTCAGGGGGCGACAGGGCCGCTTCCGGGGCCGCCTGCGGGACCTTGGCCGCGAGAAATGGCCCTGCGGGCCAGCTTGGCCAGCTCCAGCACGGTGCTGGGCACGGCGCCCAGGCCCAGCACCAGCGCGGCCTGGCCCGCGGAAAGTGAAGTAAGCCCTGACAATCCGGCCAGCGGCGCCCATTGCATGGCCAGCGCCTGCAGCAGGAAGGTGAGGGCCACCACGCCCAGCAGGCGCGGATTGCTCGCAATGCCCAGCTCCCAGACGATGCGCGTGCGGCTGCGCACCACGAAGGCGCGCAGCAGCTCCTCCACCACCAGCGTGGCAAAGGCCAGGCTGCGGGCCAGCGGCTCGCCCAGCCCCAGCTCGAGCGCCCCCACGAACACGCCCAGCACCACGGCCGCCGCCAGCACGGCGCTGGCCAGCATGGCCCCCACGAAGGCGCGGTCGGCCAGCGGCGCGTCGGCGCGCCGCGGCGGGCGGCGCAGCACGTCGGGGTCCACCGGGTCTACCGCCAGCGCCAGCGCCGGCAGGCCGTCGGTGACGAGGTTGATCCACAGCAGCTGCAACGGCAGCAGCGGCAGCGGCAGGCCGGCCAGCACCGCGCCGGCCACCACGAGGATCTCGCCGGCGTTGCCGCCCAGCAGGTAGAGCAGGCTCTTGCGGATGTTGTCGAAGATGCGCCGGCCCTCGGCCACCGCGGCCACCAGCGTGGCGAAGCGGTCGTCGAGCAGCACCATGGCGCTGGCGTCCTTGGCCACGTCGGTGCCGCCCTTGCCCATGGCCACGCCGATGTCGGCGCCCTTGAGCGCCGGCGCGTCGTTGACGCCGTCGCCGGTCATGGCCACCACGGCACCTTGCGCCTGCCAGGCCTGCACGATGCGCAGCTTGTGCGCGGGCGTGGTGCGCGCGTAGACGGCCGCCGTGGCACTGCGCGCGCGCAGCGCGGCCTCGTCGAGCGCCTCCAGCTCGCTGCCGTGCACCACCTCGCCGGCGTGCTGCGCGATGCCCAGCTCGCGCGCCACCGCCAGCGCGGTGGCCGGCTGGTCGCCCGTGATCATCACCACGCGGATGCCGGCCCGGCGGCAGGCCGCCACGGCCTCGCGCGCCTCGGGCCGGGGCGGGTCGGCCAGCGCCACCAGCCCCAGGAAGGTGAGGCCCTGCTCGGGATCCTCGCTGCCGCCGTCGCCGTCGAGCGTGCCGCGCGGCGCCACGCGCCGCGCCACGGCCAGCACGCGCCGGCCGCGCGCGCCCTCGCGCGCATTGAGGGCCTCGAGCTGCGCGCGCATGGCGCCGTCCATGGGCTGGCTGCCGTCGGGGCCCAGCCAGGCGCTCGAGCGCGCCAGCAGGGCCTCGGGCGAGCCCTTCACGTAGGCGCAGGCCTCGCCCGCCACCGCGCGCACCACCGCCATGCGCTGGCGCGCCGACTCGAAGGGCCTGACCAGCAGCACGGGCTGCTCGCGGTCGAGGTCGTCGGCGCGCACGCCCACGCCCAGCGCCGCCGCCAGCAGCGCACCCTCCATGGGATCGCCCAGCACCGCAGGCTCGCGGCTGCCGGGGTCACGGCCGGCAGGCGCCAGGCGCGCCGTGCAGGCGGCCGCGGCGGCCTGCAGCAGCGCCTGCACCTGCGCGCCCGGCGGCACGGCCACGCCGTCGGCACGGCGGAAGGCCTGCGGCGGGCCGTAGCCCTGCGCCTCCACGTCCAGCTGCTCGCCCTGCGGCAGGCCGGGCGCCAGCACGGCGGCCACCGTCATGTGGCCCACCGTGAGCGTGCCGGTCTTGTCGGTGCAGATCACCGACGTGCAGCCCAGCGTCTCCACGGCGGCCAGGCGCCGCACCAGCGCGCCGTGGCTGGCCATGCGCGCTACCCCCAGCGCCAGCGCGATGGTCACCACCGCCGGCAGGCCCTCGGGCACGGCCGCCACGGCCAGTCCCAGCGCCGTCATGAGCATGTCGTCCAGCGGCAGCCCGTGCAGCAGGCCCAGCGCGAACACCAGCGCCACGGCCACGCCGGCGGCCAGCACCAGCCAGCGGCCGAAGGCCGCCAGCCGCACCTGCAGCGGCGTCTGCACCTCGGGCGCGCGCCCCACCAGCGCCGCGATGCGGCCCAGCTCGGTGTGCAGGCCCGTGGCCACCACCACGCCCAGCGCCTCGCCCGTGGCCAGGCTCGTGCCCTGGAACAGCAGCGTGCTGCGCTCGGCCAGCGGCGCCTGCGCCGGCACCTGCGCGCCCGCGTCCTTGCGCACGGCCTCGGGCTCGCCCGTCAGCGCCGCCTCCACCGCGCGCACGTCGGCACTGCGCAGCAGCCTTAGGTCGGCGGGCACGGCGTCGCCCGCGGCCAGCTCCACGAGGTCGCCCGGCACGAGGTGCGCCGCGGCCACGGCGTGCAGGACGCCCTCGCGCCGCACCCGCGCCCCCGGCGCCGACAGGCGCCGCAGGCCCTCCAGCGCGCGCGCCGCGCCGCGCTCCTGCGCGTAGCCCAGCACGCCGTTGAGCACCAGGATGGCCGCGATGGCCAGCGCATCGGAGGGCTCGCCCAGCAGCCAGGCCAGCAGGCCGGCCACCGCCAGCACGCCCACCAGCAGGCTGCGGAACTGCTCGAGGAAAAGTGCCAGCCGGCTGCGTTGCGCCGGCTCGGGCAGCCGGTTCTCGCCCTGCAGCGCAAGGCGCCGGGCGGCCTCGGCCTGCGCGAGGCCGCGCTCGCCCTCGGCCGCGAGCCGCGCCAGCACCTCGTCACGGGCCAGCGCATGCCACGGCGGCGCACCGCCCTCGCCCGCCGGGGTCACCTCGCGTGCCACGCCCATGCCGTGAGCATCCCCTGCACGCGAGGCCACGCCCATCGCAATCGGCCCTGCCGGGGCACCGCGCTCGCGGCAGCCCGCCCGTGCCCGCCCGTGCCCGCCGGCGCTAGGCGCGCGGACCGGCCGCGCAGCCGCCCGTGCTGGCCGCGTCGGCCGCCATGGGCGTGGCCGAGCATCCGCTCGCGGCGCAGCCCCCGCCGGCGGCCGCGGCGCCGGCCGCGCCCTTGACGCGGTTCCACGGCATGCGCGCGATGAGCATGCCCATGGCGCAGGTGTCGGTGACGCCTGCGAAGACGAGGCCCGCGCCCACGAAGGCCGCCAGCCCGAAGAAGCCCGGTTGCACGAACCAGCCCAGGGCCGTGCCCAGCACCACCAGCGCACCGGCCGCGATGCGCACCTGCCGCTCCAGCGACATGCGCTCGGCGCCACGCTCGACCGGCCCGCCCGCGGCCTTCCAGCCCTCCAGGCCGCCCTCGATCACGACGAGGCCGCCCAGCCCGTGGCGCTGCAGCAGCTCGCGCGCCTCGGCCGCGCGCCGGCCCGTGCGGCACAGCAGCAGGCGCGGCGCGGCCATGGCGCGCACCACGTCTAGCCGCGAGCCCAGCTCGTGCAGCGGCACGAGGCGCGCGCCCGCGATGCTCTCGCTGGCGTGCTCGGCCTCCGTGCGCACGTCCAGCACCTGCGGCGCAGCACCCCGCGCCACGAGGCCCACGGCCTCGGCCGCCGCCATGCGCGGCTCGATGGGCTGGCCGGCGCGGTTGAGGCCCAGCAGCGCATCCATGCCCACCGGCCGGGGCGGCGGGTTGGCCGTCAGGCGGCGCACGAACTCGGCGCGCTCCCCGAGGGCCAGCCACGGGTTGCCGCGCCGCTCGTCGCCCAGCGTGCTGGAGATGCGGCCCTGGTAGTCGTGGCCGGGGTAGAGCACCGTGCCGTCGGGCAGCGGGCCCACCACCTGCTGCAGCGTGTCGAACAGCACGCCTGCATCGCCGCCGAGGAAGTCGGTGCGCGCCACGCTGCCGATCAGCAGGCTGTCGCCCGAGAACAGCGCACCGCCCGCCAGCAGCACGAGGTGGTCGGGCGTGTGGCCCAGCGCGTGGCGCACCGTGACGGCCTGGTCGCCCAGGTGCAGCACGTCGCCATCGGCCGGGTGGCGCGTCACGCCCACGTGCTGGCCGGCGGCGTGCGCGATGCGCGTGGAGCGGAAGCGCGCGGCCAGCGCCGCCGCCCCCGAGGGGTGGTCGGCGTGCGTGTGCGAGTCCACCACGTAGGGCAGCGTCCAGCCGCTGGCCTCGACGCGCCGGGCCACCTCCTCCACCAGGTCAAGGTGCACGTCCAGCGCCAGCGCCTGCTTGCTGGCCGGGTAGGCCAGCAGGTAGGTGCGGCAGCCCTGCGGGGCACGAGCGGCAGCACGGTGAGCGCGCCGGCAGGGCGGGCCGGGGCGGCGTCCCTGCCCGGCGCAGCGCCGGCGGCAGGCGGCGCGCTGGTGCTCGGGGTGGTGGTCGGGGCCATGGCGGCATCCTCCGGAAAGCAGTTGCATGGTTGCACAAGTACGCAACAATGC
>JBJTIJ010000392.1:0-13540 GCA_046094945.1 Planctomycetia bacterium
GCGCCACCTCGGCCACCAGCCGCTCCTCGCCGAACATCTCGCGCGCGGCGTCGAAGGCCTCGGTGACGCCGTCGGAGTGCACCACCAGCGTGTCGCCCGGCTGCAGCACCAACCGCTCGGCGCGGCAGGCCAGCGCCGGGAACACCCCCACCATCGGGCAGCTGGGCGCCAGCACGGCGCGCGGCGGCTCGCCCGGGCGCTGCAGCAGCGCCGGCAGGTGGCCGGCGTTGACCGCCGAGAGCGTGCGCGTAGCCACGTCGTAGGTGGCGCAGAACAGCGTCACGAACATGCCGCGCCGGCTCTGGGCCAGCAGGTCCTCGTTGAGCAGGCGCACGATGTCGTCCGGCGCCGCGTGGTGGCGCGCCGTGGAGCGCATCAACGTGGTCGTGACGGCCATCAGCAGCGCCGCGGGCACGCCCTTGCCCGAGACGTCGCCCAGCGCCAGCAGCAGGCGGCCGGGCGCCACGCGCGCCACGTCGTAGAGGTCGCCGCCCACCTGCTTGGCGGGCTCCAGCAGCGCCGCCACCTCCAGCCCCGAGCCCTCGGTAGCCGCCGCGAGGTCGGCCGGCAGGATGCCGCCCTGGATCTCGCGCGCCACGCCCAGCTCGCGCGCCGCCGCCTCCTTGACGGCATCCGCATAGGCCTTGGCGCGCACCAGCGAGCGCACGCGCGCCTTCACCTCCAGCGCGTCGAAGGGCTTGCTGAGGTAGTCGTTGCCCCCGACCTCGAAGCCGCGTGCCTTGTCGGCCGCGTCCTCCAGCGAGCTGAGGAACATGACCGGGATCTCGCGCGTGGCGGGCGCCTGCCTCAGCGCGCGGCACACCGCGTAACCGTCCATGCCCGGCATCATCACGTCCAGCAGCACGAGGTCAGGCGGCGTGGCAGCCACGATCTTGAGCGCCGTGGCACCGTCCAGCGCCACGCTCAGCCGGTACTCGCCACGCAAGGCCGCCACCAGCACGTCCACGTTGGCCTTGACGTCGTCCACCACCAGGATGCGGCACTCCGAGAGATCCTTCACGCGTCGCCTCCCGCCGCCAGGGCGGCCTGCAGGCGGCGCAGCGCGCCGGATGCCGCCTCGTAGTCGTAGCGCTCGACCTGCTCGCGCAGCGCGGCCACGGACGCTGCGTGCAGGCCGTCGCCCGCGCCCCGCAACGCCTCGGCCAGCGCCTCGCCAGCGCCCGTGAGGTCGAAGGCCTCCAGCGCCGGGGCCAGCCGCGCCAGCGCCGAGGCCAGCACCGCCGGGTCGCCGGGACCCTGCGACGGCGCACGGGCCAGCGCAGCCGGGGCCCGCGCGGCCAGCGCCGCCAGCACGCGTGCCAGCTCGGCGCGCACCTGCTCCACCCGCGGCGCCAGGCCCGTGCGGCCCTCGCGCGCCGCGCCCTCCAGGGCCCGGCAGGCCTTCCACAACGGGCCCATGCCCAGGCTGGCTGCCGAGCCGCCCAGCGCATGCGCCCGCTCCTGCAGGGTGCGCGCATCGCCGGCTGCGAGCGCCGCGGCGAGGTGCGCGTCCTCCTCGCCCTGCGAGAGGGCAAAGTGCTGCCAGAGCGTGGACAGGGCGTCGAGCGTGAAGCCCGTGCGCGCCAGCGCCTCGGCCACGTCGATGCCGTCCACGGCCGGCAGGTCCCCTGGCGCCATGGCTGCGCTCGCAGGCGCATGCGTCGCGGGCGCCGGCATCGAGGCAGGCGAGCCGGCATGGGGCGCAGCGGCGGCCGCGGGCAGCCAGCGCCGCAGCGTGCGCACCAGCTGCGTGCGGTCGATGGGCTTGGTGATGGTGTCGTCCATGCCCGCCTCGAGGCAGGCATCGAGGTCTTGCTTCATGGCGTTGGCCGTCATGGCCAGGATCGTGAGCGTGCCACGCGGGAAGTCGCCACGCAGGCGCCGCGTGGCCTGCAGGCCGTCCATCTCGGGCATCTGCATGTCCATCAGCACGGCGGCGTAGCGCTCGCGCGCGGCCAGCACGCGCTCGACGGCCTCGCGCCCGTTGACGGCGATGTCCAGCTCGAGGCCCAGGCGCGTGAGCAGCTCGGTGGCCACCATGCGGTTGGCCTCGTTGTCCTCGGCCAGCAGCACGCGCTGGCCCCCGAACTCGCGCTCGAGCGCCTGCGGGCCACGGCGTGCGACCTGCCGCGGGGCAGCGCCAAGAGCCGAGAGCACGCCGTCCAGCAGCGTAGAAGCCGTCAGCGGCTTGGGCACGAAAGCATTCACGCCGGCGGCCTTGATCTGGGCCTCCTCGTCCTTGCCGGCGTAGGCACTGACCATCACCACGGGCAGCTGGCGCGTGGAGGCGCGCGCTCTCAGGCGGCGCGTGGCCTCGATGCCGCTCATGCCGGGCAGGCGCCAGTCGATCACCGCGAATCCGAAGGGCGGCAGGTGTGGCTCGCGCTCGCGCTGCCCCACCTGGGCCAGCCCCTCCTCGGCCGTGGCCACCGCCACGCACGGCACGCCCCAGGCGCTCATGAAGGCCTCGACCAGCTCGCGGCTGGTGGCACTGTCCTCCACGACCAGCGCCGGGCGCGAGCGCAACCCCTCGGGCACGCTGCGGTCCATGCCCGCCTGCACCTCGCCGGCATCCAGCAGCGCGGTGAACGAGAAGGTGGTGCCCACGCCAGGCTGGCTCTCGAAGGAGAGCTCGCCGCCCATCAGGCGCGCCAGGCGCCGGCTGATCACCAGCCCGAGACCCGTGCCCCCGTAGCGGCGCGAGGTGCTGCTGTCGGCCTGGCTGAAGGCCTGGAACAGGCGCCCCTGCTGCTCGTGCGGGATGCCCACGCCGGTGTCGCGCACGGTGAACAGCAGGGGCACGCCGCCGGGCACGGCCCCCGGCTGGGACGGCAGCCGCACCACGCGCACAGCCACCTCGCCGTGCTCGGTGAACTTGAAGGCGTTGCTCACCAGGTTGGTGAGCACCTGGCGCAGGCGCAGCGCGTCGCCCACCAAGCCCTCGGGCACGCCGGCTGCCACGTGCACGACCAGCTCCACGTGCTTCTCCACCACCTTGGCCCGGAAGATCTCTGTCACCTCGTCGAGCACCTCGCGCAGGCGGAAGGGCGCGCGCTCCAGCTCGAGGCGGTCGGCCTCGATCTTCGAGAAGTCCAGCACGTCGTTGAGGACGCCCAGCAGGCTGCGCGCCGCGTCGTGGGCCACCGACAGGTACTGCTGCTGGCGCGGCGCCAGCTCGCCCTCCAGCGCCAGCCCCAGCATGTTGATCACAGCGTTCATGGGCGTGCGGATCTCGTGGCTCATGGCCGCGAGGAAGGTGCCCTTGGCGCGGCTGGCGGCCTCGGCCTGCTGGCGCGCCTGCACCAGCTCGGCCAGCGAGGCGTCAAGCTCGGCAGCGCGTTGCGAAAGCGCCTCGTTGATGGCGTAGATCTCGCGGCTCTTGATCTCGAGCAGGCCCTCGGCCTCCTTGCGCGCAGCGCGCTCGCGCTCGAAGCGCCGCTGCCAAGCAGCCGCTTCATCGCTGTCAGCTTGGCGCTCGGCGCTCACCGCGGCCTCCTCGCGGCCGGCCGCCGCGGCGCCCCGCACTGCATGGCATGGGGCTCACGCAACGCGCGGCAGCCGGAAGCGCACGTGCGTGCCCACGCCGCCCGAGGGATCCTCGCGGCGCAGTCCGGCGGGATCGACGCGATAGTGCTCGAGCACCCCCACCAGCAGGCCCTCGGCAAAGTCGGCCAGCCCGCGCTCGGAGGCGTAGTCGAGCACCAGCTCGTCAGGCGTGCGCAGGAACCTCAGCACGGGTGGGCTCGCCGTGGGGTAGAGCTTGCGCACCTCGGCATGCACATGCGGTTCCAGGCGCTCGAGGAACACCTCGGCCGTAGGTGCCGTGTCGAAGAAGGCTGGGAATCTGGCGCGGAACCTGCCCAGCAGGTGGCGGCCATAGGCGTGCAGCAGCTGCGGCACAGGCGTGCCCGTCTCGGACGACAGGGCCGCGACCAGGGCCACCAGCTCGCTGTCGGGGTAGTAGCCCACCGAGGTGTAGGCGCCGCGCGCGCCCGCGCGCTCAACGATGCGGTCGGCCACAGCGAAGGAGTGCTGCCGCTCGACCATCTCGAGCAGCTCGGTGAAGACCATGCCGAGCATAGGGACTCCTCAGGTGGAACGGACCGCAGTCTAGCGACCGATGCCCGGGCGTGACAGTCCTCGCTGCCTCGCGAGCAGCCTGCGGGCACCTGCCGATCCCTGCCGGGGCCGCCCGTGCCTGCCTGTCCCGAGGGCTGGGAGCGCAGGCCGCCGGCCGGCCCCGCTAGCGCGCCAGCGCCACCTGGTCGCCCTTGCTGGCCACCGCGAAGGCGGTGCCGCCCACGCCGGGGGCCTCGAAGACGCCCCGGCCGTCGGTGAGGCCGCGGGCCCGCATGCGGGTGCCGTCGCTGACGGCCACGTAGGCGCCGCGCACCGGCTGGCCGGCGGCGTCGCGCACGTGCACGCGCACCTTCTCGTCCACGCGCTGCAGCTCGGCCGCGAGGCCGGTCTTGACCACCAGCGTGCTGGCCTCGAGGTCGCCGCCCTTGGCCACCACCAGCCAGGCGCCCCAGGCCTCGGGGGCCAGGCCCAGCGGCACGCGTGTGCTGCCGGCCTGCCGGCCGGGCACGGCCGGCAGCGTGGCGCTCCACTGGCGCGCGGGCGCGATGCCCGAGAGGTCGATCTGGTGCAGGCCCTCCAGCGTCTTGCGCACGGCGAAGAGCACCTGCAGGTCGATGGGGTACGCACGCAGCTCGACGCCGGCGAGGTTGCGGTAGCGCACCGGCAGGTCCACGGCGCCGGGGCCCACCTGCACCACCGTGTCGTCGAGGTCCAGGCCCTTGGCCCGCAGCCAGGCCAGCGCCTCGCGTGCGTCCTCGATGCCCTCGGCCTGCTCGTAGAGCGTCTCGGCCTGCGCCAGGTCGCCCTGCACGTGCGCCACGCGCGCCAGCAGGTGCAGGGCGCGCGGGCGGAACTCGCTCCACTCGGCCACCGCCCCGCCGGGCTGCGGGAAGCGCCCGGCCTGCACCAGCGGGGCCGCCGTGCTGCGCACGGCCGAGGCCGTGGCCGCGCTGGGCGCCTCCTCGAAGGCGCGGAAGCGCGTCTCGGACAGGAAGTAGCGCGTGTCGTCGGCGAACAGGCTCTCGGGGAAGCGCCGCAGGAAGGCCTCGCCGGCGCGGTCGGCGCCCGCGAGGTCCTTGGTGCGCCGCAGCGCCTCCACCAGCGCGTAGCCGGCCGGGTCGGCCACCGGCTGGTCGGCGTAGTGGGCCGTGATGCTCCAGAAGGCCTCGATGGTCTCGTCGTCCATCGGCTTGCCCGCCGGGCGCTCGCCGCGCCCCTCGGGCCGGCGCAGCTCGCGCCAGCGCTGGGCGGCGGCGAAGGCCGCGCGCGCCGAGGCGTTGGAGACCGGCTGCGTGCGCAGCGCGCGCTCGAGCGCGTCCAGGCCCTCGACCTCGCGGCCGCGGGCCGCCAGCACCTGCGTCCAGGCGCCCTCGAGGCCCAGGCCCGCCGCCACCACGTCACGCCACAGCGCCAGCGCGGCCTCGTGCTGGCCCACGCTGCGGTAGGCCGCGGCCATGGCGCGCTGCGCGTCCAGCCCGGCGGGGATGCGGCCGGGGTTGCGCCGCAGCAGCTCCTCGCGCGCGCGCACGATGCCGGGCGCGTCCTGCTCGTCGATGGCGATGCCCAGCAGCCAGGCCTCGACCTGCTCGATCACCTCGTCGGTGAGCGGCTGGTCCTTGCGCAGCGCGGCCAGCAGCTCGCGCGCGCCCTTGCGGTCGCCGGCCGAGAGCCGGCGCTGGGCCTCGGCGGAGAGCTCGTCGGGCGTGGGCGCCACCTCGCCGCCCGGCGCCGACTCGCGCCGCGGCGCCACCTCCATGCGCGCCGCGGCCGCACGGGCGTGGATGCCCGGGGCGTAGAGCGCGCTGGCCGTGGTGCCCAGCGCGGTGAACTGCCCCAGGTGCGTGGCCTGCAGCACGTACTCCAGCGTCGAGGTGCCCTTGGGCACGCGCGAGACGAAGAACACCTGCCGCGCGTCGCGCCGCTCCTGCCAGTCGAAGCTGCCGCGCGTGCTGGCCTCCACCACCTCGAAGCCGGCCGGCAGCGGGTCTTCCACCAGCACGTAGTCCAGGTCGCGCGGTGCCTCCAGCACGAGGCGCACCAGCACGGGCTCGCCGCTCATCACCTGCGACAGCGCGCGCGGCTCCCACTTGGGGCGCGCCGCCGGGCGCAGCACCTCGTAGCCCGGGCGCGCCGGCGGGGTCTCGCCGGCCATCAGCGCCTTCTCGGGCGCCAGGTAGCGCCGCTCCACCTTCAGGCCCTGCTCGGTGCCCGGCAGGCCTTCCTGCGCGCGCACGGCCTCCAGCCGCAGCGCCCAGCCCAGCCGGCCCTCGCCGGCCAGCGCGAGCTCGACCACGTGCGTGCCCGGGGCCAGCTGGTCGCTGCCCGGCAGCACCACGCGCAGGTCGCTGGCGGCCGGTGCGCCGGCGCCGGTGGCCAGGCGGTGGCGCTCGGTGCCGTCCACCTTCACGCTCACAGTGCCGCCGAAGCCCTGCACCCTGTTCGTGCGCAGCCATGCGGCGGCGGCGCCCACGAAGGCGGCCGTGTCCTTGGTGGGCGTGAGCCCGCCCGTGGGACGGTGCGCCAGCAGCCAGGCCAGGCCGCGCTCGGCGTGCGGGCCGGCCACGCGTGCCTCCAGCAGCGCGCGCACGGCCAGCCCCGTGGCCTCCAGGTCGCTGCCCACGAAGCAGTCCTGCGGCTTGCCCTTCCACGAGGTGAGCGTGCCCTCCTCGACGCGGCGCGCCACCAGCAGGCGCGCGCACTCCTCGACGTCGAAGTCACGCCCGGCCGCCCGGGCGGCCAGCGCCAGCCACGACAGGCCCGCGATGCCCAGGTCGTCGTTGCGGCGGCGGAAGGTGGTGGCGTAGGCGTCGGGCTGCAGGCGCCGCGCCCGCGCCAGCGCCAGGTGCGCCAGCGCGCGCGCATCCTCGTCGCCCTGGCCCAGCAGGCGCTTGAGCGCCTCGGCGGCGCGCTCGATGGGCGCCTCCAGCGAGCCCACGCCCGCCTCGCGCGCGCCCACCAGGCCCAGCAGGCCGTAGGCCGTCATGGGCAGCGAGCCCTTGCCGCGGAACCAGCCGAAGCTGCCGTCCTCGCCCTGCAGGCTGCGCAGGCGCGCCGCGCCGCGCCGCACCTGCTCGTCCAGCCGCGCCAGCTGCGCCGCCGCGGGGCTGCCCACGGCCAGCAGCGCCGCGCGCGCCTCCAGCGCCGGCAGGAAGCGGTGCACGGTCTGCTCCACGCAGCCGTAGGGGAAGGCGTCCAGCGCCAGCACGCCGTCGAGCAGCGCGGCGTCCACGCCCGGCTGCAGCATCAGCACCAGCCGCGTGGTGCCCGCCACCGTGTCGGCCGGCACCTCGACGCTCACGCGCTGCGCGCCGCCAGTGGCGCTGTCGAGCAGGCCGGCATGGCCCTGCAGCTCGCGCACGCCGCGCGCCAGCACGGGCAGGCGGGCCTCGGTGCGGTCGCCGCCGCGCGCGCCCGTGGCCGCCACCTCGATGCGCGCCGCGCCGTGCACGGCCGCCGAGGCCTCGCGGTCCACCACCGCGCTGGACTGCGCCCCCACCTGCACGCGCGTGGCCTCGCCCGGGGCCTCCAGGCCCTCGGCCCGCAGCTCCACGCCCACCTCCTCGGCCACGTCGCCGTGGTTGTGCACGGCCGTGGGCACCGTCACGCGGTCGCCGGCCACGAGGAAGCGCGGCGCGTCCACGCGCACCAGCAGGTCCTTGCGCGTGACGAGGGTGGCCCGCCCCTCGCCCACCAGCGCCTCGCCCGAGACGCCGTGGCCGACGGCGCGCCACGTGGTGAGGTTGTCGGGCAGGCGCACCTTGATGCGCGTGGTGCCGTCGCTGCCGGTGACGGCGCGCGGCTGCCACAGCGCGCTGTCGCGCAGGTCGCTGCGCAGCAGCGGCGCCCCGGCCAGCTGCAGCTGGGCGAAGGCGTCGGCCAGCCCGCCGCCGTCGAACTTGAGCGCCGCGTCGCCCGCCACCAGGCCGGGCTCCACGGCGCTGGCGTAGCCGAAGGAGGCGTTGCGCGAGGGCGTGGTGGCCATGCGCCCGCCACCGCCCGCCCCGGCGCTGCGCCGGCCGCCGCGGCCCTTGAAGGCCCCGCCGCCGCCGCCGCCGGTGCCGGCCATCTCGGCCACCTCGGCCTGCAGGCTCTCCTCCGCATCCTTGGACTCGTTGCGGTCATCGCCCAGCGCGTCCTTGTCCATGGCGGGCGCGCCCGCCGCGGGCGCCATGGGCGCCGGGGCCGGGGCATCCAGCGCGCGCCCGTCGGCCATGCGCCGGGCCATCTCGCCGCCCTCGGAGGCCACCTCGCGCTTGCGCAGCTCCTTCTCGGCCTCGGGCTTGGAGCGCAGCTCGGCCAGCAGCACGCGCGCGTCCCACGAGCCCGGGTCGGCCTCCTGCGCCGCCAGCGCCTGCTCCACGGCCGTGCCCATGTCGCCCGTGCGCAGCGCCTCGCGCGCCAGCCGCAGCGCCGAGCGCGCCATCTCCTCCTGCGCATCGCCGCCGCGCGCGGCCGCCTCGGCCAGCAGGTCGGCGCTGGTGGCACGCGTGGTGCCGTAGGTGCGCCAGCCCAGGCTGGAGGCCGTGCTCACCGCATGGCCGCGCCGGTCGCCCAGGAAGAAGGGCAGGATGGGCGGCGTGAGGTCGGGCACGATCTCGTAGAGCGAGGCATCCAGCACGCTGATGCCCACCTCGGCCGGCACGGGCTTGCCGCGCGCATCGCGCGTGGTGACCTCCAGCTCGACCTCCTCGCCCGGGCCGGCCTCGCCGCGCGCGAAGCGCAGCGCCACCTCCAGGCGCCGCAGCACCACGAGGTCGCACGACGCCGCCAGCAGGCCGTCCTTGCCGGGCAGGGCCACGGCCACGGTCACGTTGGGGGCATGCTCGCCCTTGACCGGCACGCGCAGCAGCGTGCTGGTGCCCGCGAGCTCGACGAAGCGGTGCTCGAGCACGCGTTCCACCTCGTAGGTGAGCAGCACGCGGCCCTGGCCCACGGGCGTGGAGAGCAGCAGCTCGGCCTCCTCGCCCTCCACGTGCAGCGTGCGCGCCGCCACCAGGCGCGCGTCACGCGAGAGGTCCTGCGCCTCGCCGGCCACCTCGAGGTCGCGCGCGGCCGTCACCACGCCGCCGCGGCCGTCCTGCGCACGCCAGCGCAGGCGGAAGCGGCCCGCCTCGGGCGCCTCCACGCGCAGCTCGGCCCGCCCGCGCGCGTCGGTGGACAGGGGCCAGGAGCTGACCTCCACCTCCTCGTCCACCATCGGGCGCGGCAGCCCGCCTTCGCCGTCGCGCAGCACCTCGCGCTCGCCCGGCGGGCGCGGGCCCGGCAGCGGCACCGGCGCCGGCACGCGCCGCACGCGCTGCAGCAGCAGCACGCCGTTGCGCGCCACGGGGCTGCCCAGCGCGTCGAGCGTGCGCACCTCCACCGTGACGGGCTGGCGCGGGCGCGCCACGCGCACGTCGCTGCCCACGCTGGCCAGGTGGTCCTGGCGCGAGATGGCCACGCGCCCGCTGCCCTGCACCCAGCGGCGCGTCACGTCCTCGGCCTGCGCCGTGATCACCACCTCGGCGTCCTCGTCGCGGGTGCCGGCCTCGAAGCGGATCGCCAGCAGGCCCGCGGCGTCGGTGCGCCCGCGGCCGCGCGCCAGGGCGCCGAGGTGGTCGCGCGCTCGCGGTCGGCGGCGTCGGAGGCCGAGCGCACGTACCACGAGAGGTCCTCGGCCGGCGGCGCCTCGAAGGCGCGCGGCTGGCGGCGGGCCACCCACTCGACCTCGGCGCCGGGCACGGGCCCGCCGAAGGCGTAGGCCAGCCGCAGGCGGGCCTCGATGGCCTCGCCCGTGCGCACCACGCTGCGCCCGGGCAGCACGTCCACGCTGAACTCGGGCTTGCGGAACTCCTGCACCTCGAAGGCGCCCGCGGCCTGCACCTCGCGCGGCCCGATGGCGAGGCTCACCGTCCAGCGGCCCAGCGGGGCCTCGCCGTCGATGGCGAAGCGGCCCTCGAAGGTGCCCAGCTCGCCGGCCTGCACCTCCTTGCGCTCCACCTCCTGCCCGCGCGGGTCCAGCAGGCGCGCCACGGCCTTCATGCCGGGGGCCACGGCGTAGCGCTGCCCCTGCACGTCGAGGTGGATGGCACGCCAGGCCACCTCCTGGCCGGGCCGGTACACGGGCCGGTCGGTGCTCACGAAGGCCCGCGCGCTGAACACGCTGGCCACGGCCGGGCCGCGCTCGATCTCGGTGCCCGCCGCGCCGCCGCCGGCCAGCACCAGCAGCCGGCCGGTGAAGCCCTCGGGCTCCTCGCCGTGCCAGGTGCCGTCGGCGCCCGTCACGCCCGCCTCGCGCACGCCGCTGCCGGTGGCGGCCAGCACGCGCGCGCCCGCCGCCGGGGCCTGCCCGGCGCGGGCGAAGGCCCACACCAGCAGGTCGCCGCCGGCGCCGCGCTTGACGATGCACTCGATGTCGCTGCGCAGCGTGAGCACGGTGGCCGTGAGGTCGTCGTCGCCGGCCACCACCACGTAGGCGCCGGCCTCCTTCACGGGCAGGGGCCGGTCGGCCTCGGTGAGCACGAAGGGCTTGTAGCCCTCGAGCTTCCACTCGCTGGTGACGTCGGCCTTGACCACCTCCAGCTGCAGGCCCTCGACGCCCTCGAGCGTGCCCTTGCGGCGGAAGTACTCCTCCAGCCCCAGCCGGTAGACGCGCACCTTGAGCGCCTCGATGTTGCGCGTGGCCACGCGCACGCTGGCCGGCTCGCCCGTGCCCTGCACGCGCTCCATGCGCAGCTCGAGGTGCTTGCCCTTCAGGCGCGCGAGGCGCTCGCGTGCCTCGCCGGCCTGCGGGCTCCGGGGGTGCAGGCGCACGATCTCCTCGTAGGCAGCGACGGCCTCGTCCAGGCGCCCCAGCGCGTCCTCCAGCGTGCGCGCCACGGCCAGCCGCGCCGCCGGCGCGTGGGACGTGCTGGCGTAGCGGCCGGCCAGCGCGCGCCACAGCGTGAGCGCGCCCTCGTGGTCCTTGGCGGCGGAGAGGGCCGTGGCGGCGGCCGCCAGCGCCTCGGGCGCGCGGCGGTCGTCGGGCCGCTGCTCGGCGAACTGCTTCCAGGCGGCCACGGCGCCGGCCGTGTCGCCGCGGGCCAGCAGGGCCGCGGCCTTCTCGTAGGCGGCCGCGGCCACCTTCTCGCGCACGCCCGGCCACAGCGGGTGGTTGGCGTAGGCCACGAGGAAGCGGTTCCACTCGGCGATGGCGTCGTCGAAGCGCCCGGCCTTGGCCAGCGCCGCCGCCGCGCGGTCGCGCGCCTCGGGCGCGCCGGCGTCCTCGGGCGCACGGTCCACCAGCGCGGCCCACTCGCGCGCCGCCTTCTCGGACTGGCCGCGCGACTCGTAGGCCTCGGCCAGCCGGCGCTGGGCCTGCATCGAGCGCGGGTCGTCACGGTGCTCGCGCACCGCGCGCACCAGCCACGTCACGCCCTCCTCGAAGGCCAGGCCGTCCACCTGGCCGCCGCGGGGCGTGAGGCGCTCCTCGCCCAGCAGGCGCAGCGTCTCCAGCCGCAGCGCACCCTGCGGGAAGCGCTCCAGCGCCGCCGCGAGGGTGGTGCGCGCCAGGTCGGCCTGGCCGGCCTTGAGCGCCGCGCGCCCGCGGCCCACGCGCCAGCGCTCGGCCACGTCAGGGGCGGCAGCGGCCTCCTTGGCCTTGTCGTCCTCCTCCACCAGCGCCGACCACGCGGCCAGGGCGCCGGCCGCATCGCCCGTCTCCTCCAGGCACTGCGCCACGCGCTCGCGCGCGGCGGGCACGCGCGCCGGCGGCAGGCCCACCTCCAGCGCCAGGCGGTAGGCCACCAGCGCACGCGGCACGTCGCGCTTCTTCACCTCGCGGCCCAGGTCGTCCTTCGTGGCCACGCCGTCGAAGTCGCCGTCGGCCAGCGCGAGGTGGCGCAGGCCGATGGCCGCGCGGGCCTCGGGCGCCGCCGCCGCGTCGGCCAGCCGCTGCATCAGCTCGCTGGCCTGCGCCGGCTCGCCCAGCGCGATGTGGGCCTCGACGGCCGTGTGGCGCACGCGCCCAGCCCACGCCTCCTGCCCGTGGGCCGCCAGGAAGGCGCTCGTGCTCTCGAGGGCCTCGCGGGCCTTGCCGGCCGCCAGCAGCGCGCGCGCCTCCAGCACCCAGGCCTCGACGGCCTCCTCGCTGCCGGGGTAGCGCGTGCGCAGCGCCGCCAGCGCCTGCGCCGCCTCGGCCCAGCGCCGGTCGCGCAGCCCCTCCTGCGCCTCGCGCAGCGCCGCCTTGCGCTCGCCGGCCAGCGGGTCGGCCGTGGCCTGCAGCGCAAGGGCGGCCGAGGCCACCAAGAGGAAGGCGGCAAGCAGGCGAGAACGGCGCATGGTCACTCCTCGGGCAGTCCGCCCGCATCCCGGCCGCCGGCAGGGCGCCGGGGGCAGCTGGGCCACCCTACCGAAAGGCGAACCTCCCGGCGTGCGGGGCCAGACCGTGCGGACCTTCCCTGTTGGACGCAGCCGGCCGGCGGTGGTTCGATCGGCCGCCCATGGCGCCCCGCCTCCCCCCCCGCGCCGTGCTCAACCTGCTCTTCGCCGGCTTCACGCTGCGCTGGATGGGGCTGGACCGCTTCGGCCTGTGGCTGGACGAGGGCGCCACCTGGTCGTGGGCCAGCAAGCCCACGTGGGGCGCCACCGCGCTCTCCGAGGCCAACCACCCCCCGCTGTGGTGGCTGGTGACGCGCGCCTTCACCTCCTGGCTGGGCGACAGCGAGGAGGTGCTGCGCCTGCCGGCGGCGCTGGCCAGCGTGCTCACCATCTGGCTGGCCTGGTGCCTGGGCCGGCGCCTGTTCATGCCGTCGCACGCGCCGCGCCGGGGCGGGCTGCTGCCGCCGGGCGACGACGCCAGCGGCCAGCGCCGTGCCACGTGGTTCACGGGCTTCATCGCGGCCAGCGCCTTCCTCATCGACCTGGGCCAGGAGGCGCGCATGTACGCGCTGCTGGTGGCCGAGAGCCTCTGCCTCGTGCTGCTGTGGCTGCGCTGGCTCGACCGCGGGGGCCGCGGCACGCTGCTGGCCTACGCACTGCTGGCCGCTGCCTCGCTCTACACGCACTACTTCGCGCTGTGGCCGCTGCTGGCCATCGCCGCGCACGCTGCGTGGCTGGCCTGGCGCACGCGCACGGCGCCCGAGGCCCAGCGCGTGCCCCTGCGGCCCGTGCTGCTGGCGCACGTGGCCGCGGCGCTGCTCTTCGCGCCGTGGGTGGCCTACCTGCTGGGGCACTACGAGGGCATGCACCGCGCCACGCACAGCGCGCTGGGCGCGCTGGCCGTGCTGGCCTGGCGCGTCGGCATCGGGCCGGCGCTGGTGGCCTTCGACGCGCAGCGTGCCGGGCAGGGCCTCTCCGAGGTGTGGGCCGTGGACGGCGCCTGGGTGGCCACCAGCGTGCTGCTGTGGCTGCCGCTGGTGCTGGCCGGGGCCTGGTCGCTGCGCCGCCAGCCGGGGCTGGGCGCGCGGGGGGCCTGCATGCTGCTGGTGCCCGTGCTGGGCAC
>JBJTIJ010000393.1:0-6653 GCA_046094945.1 Planctomycetia bacterium
CGAAGGCATCGCAGCTGATCACCTCGCCCTGCGTGGCGCGCGCGCAGGCCAGCGCCACGCGGCACGCCACCCCGCATGCCGACACCCTGCATGCCAACACCCTGCATGCCGACACCCTGCGTGCCGACACCCTGCGTGCCGACAGCACGCGGGCCGACAGCATGCGGGGCCACGCGTTTGTGCTGGGCCGCGCGGCCCGGCCACGGTTCCATCGGGCGCGTGAGCGCGCCTGCCACCCCCTGCCTCGTCGGCCCCACTGCCTGCGGCAAGAGCGAGGTGGCGCTGGCCTGCGCGCGCGCCACGCAGGGCGAGGTGATCAGCTGCGATGCCTTCGCCGTCTACCGCGGCCTGCGCCTGCTGAGCGCGGCACCGCAGGCGCCGCCGGACGTCCCCCACCACCTCGTGGGCCTGCTGGAGGCCGCGCAGCGCACCTCGGCCGCGGAGTTCGTGGCCGATGCCGACCGCCTCGTGGCCGCGGTGCTCGCGCGCGGCCGCCGGCCCTGGATCGTGGGCGGCACGGCGCTCTACCTGCGCTGCTGGCTCAAGGGCATGGGCACCGCCGCGGCCCGTGACGAGGCCCTGCGCGCCCGGCTGGCCGCCGAGTCGGCCACGCAGGGCCCGCAGGCGCTGCACGCCCGGCTGGCCGCGCTGGACCCGGCGCGCGCCGCCCAGCTGCACCCGCACGACGAGCGCCGCATCGTGCGCGCGCTGGAGATCATCGCCAGCACCGGGCGGCCGGCCAGCGCGCTGCGCCAGGAGTGGGATGCGCCCGACCGCGTGCGCGCGCGCGTCGTGGGCCTGCGGCGCAGCCCCGAGGACCTCGACCGGCGCATCGCGGCGCGCAGCGCCCAGATGGTGGCGCAGGGCGTGCTGGAGGAGGCACGTGCCTTCCTGGCCGCGGGGCCCAGCCCCGAGGCGCGCAAGGCGCTGGGGCTGGACCTGCTGGCCGGGGTGCTGGCCGGCACGCACACGCTGGCCACCGCCGAGCAGGGTCTGGCGCAGCTCACGCGCCGCTTCGCCCGGCGCCAGATGACCTTCTTCCGCGGCTTCGACGCGATCGCCTGGCTGGACGTGCCGCCCGACGAGCCCGCCGCCACGACGGCCGCGCGCGTGCTGCGGCTGCTGGAGGAGGAGGCGCCGCCAGCCTAGGGCGCGGCAGGCTGCGGCGCAGGCGCTGCGCCGGCCACGGCCGGCTCGGGCGGCACGTCGGCGTAGAGCGCACGCGCGGCCTCGGCGCGGCGGCGGAAGCCGGCCACCAGCCGCGGCGGCGAGATGACGCGCGCCCGGCTGCCCAGCTCGGCCAGCCAGCGCATCAGGCCCGTCTCGCTGCGCACGCGCAGCTCGAGCACGCCCGTGCCGTCGGGCCGGCGCGTGAGGGTGCCGCCGCCCTTGAGGCGCCGCTCGAGCAGCCAGGTGGCCACCTCGTCGAGCTCGACCTGCACGACCACCTCGGGCCCCTCGACGATCTCGAACTCCTCCACGTCCACGTGGCGCGTGATGTCGAAGTCGGCTGGCACCTGGTAGGCGTCGTCGGTGCGGTCCACCACGGTCACCTTGCCGCGGATGCGGTCGAGGCGGAACTGGCGCAGCGTCTTGCGCTCCTCGTCGAAGCCCACGAGGTGCCAGTTGCCCTGCACCATGCCCAGGCCGAAGGGGCGCACGGTGCGGCGCTCCACCTTGATGTCCTCGGGCTTGCCGTAGCGGAACGCCACGCGCCGGCGGCGGCCCACGGCCTCGCCCAGCGTGGCCATGTGCGTGCGGCCCAGGTCGCGGTCGGGGCGGCCCATGGTGAGCAGGTGCTGCTCGCCCACCGAGGCACGCAGCGGCTCGGCCAGCGGGCTGTCCACGGTGAGCTTGGCCAGCGCGCTCTTGAGGTTGCGGCCCAGCGGGTCGTCCACCACGCCCAGCGTGCGCTGCAGCACGGCCAGCAGCATGGCGTCCTCGGCGTCCAGGCTGGTGGGCGGCAGGAAGTAGCCGCTGGGGTCGATCACGTAGCCGGCGCGGCCGAACGCATCGCTGGCCACGTAGTCGATGTGCACGCCGATGGCGCGCAGGTCGGCCTTGTCGCGGTCGAAGCGCTTCTCGACGGCGTCGGGCGTGGCCTCGTCGTCGTAGCCCACCACGCGCCCGCGGATGTCGCTGAAGGGCACCGGGGCACGGGCCGAGAGCAGGTACGACACGAGGTTGAGCTGGCGCTCGAGCTTGAGCACCTTCGGGTCGTTGCTGTTCACGAGCGTTCCTCGCCGGCGCCGGCTACCGCAGGACCTTCGTGGCCCACGTGCCGAGGCGGAACCATACCACGTACGCGATGGCCGTCACCAGGTTGAGCCCCACGATGACGATCCACAGGGCGCGCAGGCCGTAGGTGCCGGCATGGGCTGCGGCCCACGCCCCCAGCGGCAGGGCCAGCAGGCCATAGATCAGGGTCTCCAGCAGCAGGGGGAAGAGGGTGGCCCCCGCCCCGGCCAGCGCCTGCGAGATGACCAGCGCCACGGCCACGAAGACGTACGAGGAGGCGGTCACCAGCATGTAGGTGCGCCCGATGCGCAGCACCTCGCTGCCATTGGCGCGGCCGTCGAAGCCCATGAAGGCGATGAGCTCGTCGGCGAAGAGCACGAAGGCGCCGGCGAAGACCAGCATCATGGCCATGTTCAGGCCCAGCGCGATCCACGAGCCCTCGATGGCCCGCTCGGGGCGCCCGCGGCCGAGGTTCTGCCCCACGATGGTGGCCGCCGCCGCGCCCCAGCCAAAGCCGCTGAAGAGCGCGAAGGTCTCCAGGCGCAGGCCCACGGTGAAGGCGGCCTGCGCGGCGGCCACGTCCTCGCCGGCGTTGCGGGCGGCCTCGGCGATGAAGTACATGAGGTAGCCGCAGGCCACCATGCGCATCACCCACTGCCCGCACGAGGGGATGCCCACCCGCAGGATGGTGGCCATCGAGCGCCACGACCAGGCGAAGCGGCGCAGCACCATCGAGCCCACGCCGCGGTACAGGAAGGCCAGCCCCAGCAGCGCGAACAGGCCGCGCGAGATGACCGTGGCCCAGGCCGCGCCGGCCGCGCCCAGCGGCGGCACGCCCCCGCCGCCCAGCACCAGCCAGAGGTCGAGCACCACGTTGAGCACGTTGCTGCCCACCAGCAGGATCACGGGCAGCTTGCTGTTGCCCACGGCGCGCAGCGCGCCCGTGACGTGCAGCAGCAGGAAGATCGTCACCGTGCCCCAGCTCATGATGGCCAGGTAGTCGGTGGCCGGCCCCACCACCGCGCCCGAGGCACCCAGGCCGCGCACGATCTCCTCGGCATACAGCGCAGGCGGAACGCCGAAGAGCGCGCCCAGCAGCAGCGTCAGCAGCAGGCCCTGCCCGGCAGCCAGGCTGCTGCGCTTGCCGTTGCCCAGCCCGTGGTGGCGCGCGATGAGCGCCAGCATCGCATTCACGATGCCGTTGAAGATGATGGGCGGGATGGAGTTGACCGTGCTGGCGATGCCCACGCCGGCCACCGCGGCCGTGGGCGAGGGCATCATGCCCACCACCCACAGGTCCACGAGGTTGAAGATGGCGCCCAGGCCCATGGCCGCCACCAGCGGCAGGCCGAAGCGCACCGTGGCCCCCAGCAGGGGCTGCTCGGTGAGGCTGGAGGCGGCAGACCCCGTCGCAGGCTCGGCCACGGCGTGGGTCCTCCGGGCGCCCGCGGGCGGGCCGCCGGCCTAGGCCAGCGTGGTGGCCTCGTGGCAGGGCAGCTTGAAGGCCTCGGCCACGCCCTGGTGGGTGATCTTGCCCTTCCAGGCGTTGAGGGCGCCGCGCAGGTGCGCGTCGTCCTTCACCGCCGCGCTGGCGCCCATGCGCGCCAGGCGGCGCACCCACGGCAGCGTGGCGTTGGTGAGCGCGTAGGTCGAGGTGCGCGCCACGGCGCCGGGCATGTTGGCCACGCCGTAGTGCACGATGCCGTCCACGACGTAGATCGGGTCGGCGTGCGTGGTGGGCTTGATCGTCTCCACGCAGCCGCCCTGGTCGACGGCCACGTCCACGATCACCGAGCCCTCCTTCATCTCCTTGAGGTAGGAACGGGGCACCAGCACCGGCGCGCGCGCGCCCTCCAGCAGCACGGCCCCCACCACGAGGTCGGCGTAGCGCACGCGCGCCCGGATGTTGGCCGGCGAGCTGAACACCGTCGTCACGTTGGCGGGCATCACGTCCGAGAGGTAGCGCAGGCGGTCGAGGTCCACGTCCAGGATCGTGACGTGGGCGCCCATGCCCGCAGCCATCTTCGCCGCGTTGGTGCCCACCACGCCGCCGCCAAGCACCAGCACGTTGGCCGGCTCGACGCCCGGCACGCCGCCCATCAGCACGCCGCGGCCGCCCTTGGCCTTCTCCAGGCAGGCGGCGCCCACCTGGATGGCCATGCGTCCGGCCACCTCGCTCATGGGCGTGAGCAACGGCAGCGTGCGCTTGCCGCCCACCACCTGCTCGAGGGTCTCGTAGGTGAAGCAGGCCGAGCCCGCCTTGAGCATGGCCATCGTCAGCGGCTTGGAGGCCGCGAAGTGGAAGTAGGTGAAGATGGTCAGGTCGGGCCGGCAGCGCGGGTACTCCGCCTCCAGCGGCTCCTTCACCTTGACGATCATCTCGGCCTTCTTCCAGACCGCGTCGGCGCTGGGCAGGATCTTGGCGCCGGCCTCGACGAACTCGGCGTCGGCGATGCCGCTGCCCAGCCCCGCGCCCTTCTGCACGTAGACCTCGTGGCCGTCGGCCACCAGCGCCTGCACGCCGCCGGGCACGATGGCGACGCGGTTCTCGTTGGCCTTGATCTCGGTGGGGACGCCGATGCGCATGCTGCCTCCTGCGGGGTGCTTGGGACCTGCGGAAGGTAGCGCCCCGGGGGTGCGCTGTCCCCTCCCAGCCGGGCCGTCGCGCGCCACTGCCGCAGGGCCCGCCCCGGCGTCCGCACCGGCCCCGGCACCCGCACCCGCATCCGGCGCGCCCCCGGCGCGCACCTCGACCCGCCCATGTCCCTTGCCCGGGCTGCACGGCATGTGCGCAAGGCACGGGGTGCCCGGCCTGCACGGAGCTCACGGGCTGCCCGGCGCGGTCCCGGCGCGCCTCTGCGTGCCCCGCGCCTCTGCGTGCCCTGGCCTTTGCGGGCCGCGCGCGTTGCGGGCCGCGCCCTAGGCGCGCCACGCCAGCGCGCCAGCCGCGCCGGGCCTGCGCCCGGCAGGCGGCGCGCGCGAGCCCAGCCCTCGAGCAGGCGGCGGGCTAGTTGCCGCCCTCGGCCCGGCGGCCGCCACCGCCACCACCGTTGCCACCGCCTGCGGGCCCCGGACCGCCCGCCGCCTCGCGGCGCCAGCCCTGGCCCAGCGTGTTGACGATGCGCTCGGCCTCGGCGGCCGGCACGAGGTCGAAGAGCTGCTTGCTGTAGGCCTCGCGCGCCTGCTGCATGGCCTGCGTGCGCGCCTCGCGGCCCTCCTGGCCGGGCGGCAGGCTGCGCAGCGTCTCGCGCACGGCCTGCTGGTGGCGCATGGTGGCCTCGATCACGGCCTTGCGCTGGCTGTCGGTGAGCGCCACGCCCAGCCGCGTCAGCTGGTCATTGAGCATCTGCACGTTGCGCTCCTCGCGCTGGCGGCGCTCGACCTCCTCCATGTAGGCGCGCAGCACCGTGAGGCTGCGCTCGTCGTAGCGGCCCACGGGGGCGTCAACGCCCAGGTCGCCGGGCACCTCGATGGCCGGCAGGTCGGCCAGTGCCACGGGCGCCTCGCGGCCGCCGGAGCCCACCACCTCGGTGCGGCTGGGCGCGGCGGCCGCGGGGCCGCGCTCGCGCAGCATGCGCTCGACGGCCTCCCGGGCGATGCGCTCCACCAGCGCGGTGGGGTCAGCCTGCAGGGCAGGCCCGGCCCCCGAGGGGGCCTCGGGCCGCGCCGTGGGCGCGGCCGAGAGGGCCACGTCCTCAGCCGGCGTGTGGGCCGGCTCGCGGCGCAGGCTGTCGTAGACGAACAGGCAGCCCCCCACCAACGGGACGGTGAACAGCAGGTAGGTGCCGACGTTCATGGGGCGGTCCTCGAGGTCCTGCCCGCGATGCTACGACCATCCCGGGCGCAGCGCTTGAACCCGCCCCCCGCCCGGCCGCAAAGGCAGGGCGCCACCCGCCCCGGCATAAGCCTTGCCCCCGGCCTGTGTACGCTGCCCGCGCACGGGCGTTTAGCTCAGTTGGTAGAGCACCAGCTCGACAAGCTGGTGGTCACTGGTTCGAGTCCAGTAACGCCCACCATCCCCCCGTGGCCATGTGCTGCGCCCAGCGGGCCGCGGGGGGTGTGCCTCGTGCATGCGATTCTGGCTCGTTTCAGCAAGATCGTGTCAGCAGAGGGTGCTTGCATGGCCTGGATCCCTGGGCGTAGCGCGGGGGACGGCCGTCGTCTCGCGACGCTGCAGTGGCGCGACGAGAGCGGCGTGCACAGCAAGGCGCTCAACACGCCGAGCGAAGCGGTGGCGCAGGCTTACCTGCGCGCGTTCGAACGTTCGCTCGGCAAGCGCGGTCCCGCGCGCGCTCGCGCCACGCCGCCAGGGCGCGACGCGAGCGACGGCGCGGCACGGCGGGCGGGGCCGGCGGCACGTGGTGCCGGGCCGTGGGCTGCCTGGGTTCCTTCCCCCGTCTTCCCCCTCTTCCTCC
>JBJTIJ010000394.1:0-2445 GCA_046094945.1 Planctomycetia bacterium
CCCCCGGGGTCCGGGGGTGCCTGCGCCAACCTGAGGGTTATAGGGACCCCCGGGTCCGGCCGCAAGCGGCAGCGATGCGAGAGCGTGCATCCGGGGCGCAGGCCCCGGACGGGCGCGCGGGAGGCGCGGTCCGGGGCGCAAGGCGTCCCGGACACGCTGACACCCAGCGGCCGGACGCCACGATGCACGGACTGTGCCACTGCCACGCGCCGATCAATATGCATAAGTTGTTATCTGGTAAAGGTTTGTGTCTATAACGTGAAGCCATCTAGGCCGCCCGTGCCATGCCGTGCGATTCCGCACTCCACGGCGCCCTCCTGACGTGGGCCCCTCAGCCGCGGCCGCGGCCGCCTGGCCCGCGGCATGTCCTTGCGGCACGGCCCAGCTCACAGGGCCAGCGCACAGGGCCACCAAGTGGGGCCAGCACGCGGCCCCAGCCCGCCGGCCGCGCCGCGCCAGCCCCCCGGCACCCGCGCGCGCGGCGCGTAGCATCACGCCGTGCGCAACGTCCCGACCGCCTGCCTGCTGGCTGCCTCGCTGCTGGGCGCCGGGGCCCTGCCCCTGCCGCTGGGCCTGCCGGGCGTGGGCATGGCCCGCGCTGACGACCAGGCCTGCCTGCCCCTGCTCGAGCAGGCGCAAGGGCTGCTGGCCGAGGCCGAGCAGGCCACGCGACAGGGGCTGGAGGCCAAGGCCCAGGGCATCGCCATCCGCGGGCTGGCGCTGCTGGACAGGGCCGGGCAACTGTGCCCCGACAACAGCGACGTGGCCGGCCGCGGCGTGCTGCTGGCCGCCTTCGCGGGCAACGTGGACCGCGGCCTCGCGTGGCTCGAGCGCTTCACGGCCCTCTCGCGCCTGGGCGAGCGCGACCCGCGCGTGCACTACCTGCGCGCCGTGGTGGAGGTGCGCCTGATCGGCCGGCCCGACCAGGGCGTGCGCTCGCTGGAGCGCATGCAGGCACTGGAGCCCGGCCTGCACGCCGAGCAGCGCGACCTGCTGTACTACGAGGCGTTGCTGGGCTCGGCGGCGCTGCTGGGCGTCGAGGGCCGGCACGCCGAGGCCCTGCGCCTGCAGCAGGCTGCCGAGGCGCTGGCGCGGCGCAGTGGCAAGCAGGCCCGTGCGCGGCGTGCCCGCGCGCTGGCCGGCAGGACGCTGGCGGCCGACGAGCGCCACGGCGAGGCGGCCGAGCTCTTCCGCAGCCTGCGCGCCGAGGAGCCGGCCAACCCGGCCTGGCCCTACCACCTGGGCCTGATGCTGGCCCAGCTGCTGAACTACGACGAGGCCATCGACTGCTACCGCGCCTCGCTGCAGCTGCAGGTGGGCTGGCAGGACCGCCCGGAGGTGCTGGCCGACCTCGGGCGCGCGCGCATGCGCCTGGGCAACTGCCTGCGGCTCAAGGCCAGCCGGCTGGCCCCGGGCCCCGAGCGCGAGCGGCTGGTGGTGGAGGCGCAGCAGCAGCTGGAGCGTTTCTGCAGCGAGTGGCCCAAGGACGCGCTGGGCCCCTTCTGGCTGGGCGTGCTGGCCTACGAGGAGAAGGACCGCCCGCTGGAGGCGCTGGCGCACATCGAGCGTGCCTACGCCCTCGACCCTGACTGCGCGACCACCCTCGACTACATGATCAACGCGCACGGCCGCGCCGGGGGGCCGGTGCCCCCCGACCAGCCCCAGCCGGACGCCGCGGCCATGGCTGCCTGGCAGGCCCGGGGCGAGGCCTGGCGCACGGAGCAGGCCGCAGGAGCCGAGCGCCGCAAGGCCGTGCTCGACGAGCGCGCGCGCAAGACGGGCGATCCCTCGGGCGGCTGCCTCTAGCGGCCTGCACGTGCCCCGCGCCGCCTGCCGGGGCGGAGGCCTGCTGGGCGGCGGCCTGCTGGGCAGCGGGCCCGCCCGCAAGGCTTGGCGCGTCGTGCACGTCGCGTAGGTTGGCGCGCATGTACGCCGACGTCACCCTGCACGACGACACGACCACGCACTACCTGCGCTGGGAGATCACCTACGACGGCAGCGAGGTGAAGCGCCTCAAGGCGCTGGGCGGGCCGCTGGTGCTCAGGCTGGCAGCCACGCACTACGTGGACGACGCCGGCAAGCACTACGAGTCCACCGAGGTCGAGGTGCCCATCTACCCGCACGCGGGGCGGCGCAACCAGGCCCAGGCCAAGTTCACCGACTGGGAGGCCCGGCGCTCCTTCCTCGAGCGCCTGCAGGGCTCGCTCGTGGGCCCCGTGGCCGACTTCGTGGCGGGCGCCGCACCGGGCAGCGTGCCCGTCGAGGGACACGTCATCGCGGGCTGAGCCTGCGCCGGGCGCGGCGCGCGCGGCGCAGTGCACCTGGCGCAGTGCACCTGGCGCAGTGCACCTGGCGCAGTGCACCTGGCGCAGTGCACCTGGCGCAGTGCACCTGGCGCAGTGCACCTGGCGCAGTGCACCTGGCGCAGTGCACCTGGCGCAGTGC
>JBJTIJ010000395.1:0-4996 GCA_046094945.1 Planctomycetia bacterium
GGATGGTGGCGGTGGTACTGCGTCCGGGGAGGAGAGGCATCAACACCACCCGCCCCCCGCGCGCCTCGACGATGTCGCTGCCCACGACGCCCTTCTGGGCCCAGTCCTCGCCCTTCACCAGCACGTCGGGCTGCAGGGCGCGGATGAGCGCCTCGGGCGTGTCCTCGCCGAACAGCACCACGTGGTCCACCGCCGCGAGCGCGGAGAGCACCTCGATGCGGTCATCCTCGCCGTGGACCGGCCGGCCCGGGCCCTTGAGGCGCGTGACGCTGGCGTCGTCGTTGAGGCCCACCAGCAGCAGGTCGCCCTCGGCGCGCGCCGCGGCGAGGTAGCGCACGTGGCCGGCGTGCAGCACGTCGAAGCAGCCGTTGGTGAACACGATGCGCTTGCCGGCCGCGCGCGCGCGCCCCAACACGGCCACGGCGTACTCGCGCGTGTGGCGCTTGCTGCCGCCCTGGCCCTCGGCGGCCAGCCGGGCCGCGATGAGCGAGCGCGTGAGCGGCACCACGCCCACGTGCTCCACCTCCAGGCCCGCGGCCACGTTGGCCAGCGTGGCCGCCTCCAGCGGCGTGGCGCCCGAGGCCACGCCCAGCGCCAGCACCGCCAGCACCATGTCGCCGGCGCCCGTCACGTCGAACACCTCGCGCGGCGTGGTGGGGATGTGCACGCCCGCGTGGCCGCGTTGCTTGAGGTACATGCCGTCGCGGTCCAGCGTCACCAGCACGAAGGGGCAGCCCACCTGCTGCAGCAGGCGCTCGGCGGCGCGCTCGGCCCCGGCCAGGTCGCGCACCTCCAGCCCGGTGGCCTGCGCCGCCTCGCCGCGGTTGGGCGTGATGCAGGTGACGCCGCGGTAGCGCTCGTAGCGCTCGCCCTTGGGGTCCACCAGCACGGGCAGGCCCCGGCGCTGCGCCTCGGCCAGCACGCCTTCCAGCACGCGCGGCGTCAGCAGCCCCTTGGCATAGTCGCTCAGCAGCACGCCCTGCGCACCGTCCAGCGCGCGCGCGAAGGCGGCCAGCACGGCCTGCTCGGTGGCCGGCGCCAGCGGTCGGGTGGTCTCGGTGTCCACGCGCAGCACCTGCTGCGAGCTGGCGTGGCGCGCGGCCAGGTGGCGCGTCTTGAGCGTGGTGAGGCGGCCGGGCTCGGCCACCGTGCACAGCTCCACGCCCACCGCCGCGGCCAGCGCAGGCACCGTGGCCGCCAGCGCGTCGTCGCCCACCACGCCCACCAGCACGGCCGTGGCGCCCAGCGCCGCCACGTCGGCGGCCACCGAGGCCGCGCCGCCCAGCCGCTCGCTGCTGCCGTCGGCGCGCAGCACGGGGATGGGCGCCTCGGGGCTCACGCGCGTCACCACGCCCTGCACGTAGCGGTCGACCATCACGTCGCCCACCACCACCAGGCGCGGGCGCGCCAGCGAGGCCAGCACCTCGGCCGCCGTGCGCGTCATGCGCGGCTCCCGCCGGCGGGGCGCGCCAGCGCCTCCAGCACGGCCAGCCGCAGCAGCGGCAGGTTGATCTCGTGGTGGCCGGCCACGTCGAAGCCCTGCACGGCCGGGCGCTCCACCACGTTCACGCGCGGGCGGTAGTGGCGCAGCATGTCGAGGTTGCCGGTGGTGATGTGCACGCGCCGCGAGGGATCGGCGTTGTGCACCATGGTCACGGCCTTCATGAACACCTCGGGCAGCACCACGGCGCTGCCCACGTTGAGGTAGACGCCGCCGTCCATGCGCTCGACGAGCGCGCACAGGCGCAGGAAGTCGCGGTGCGTGGCGGCGCCCAGGCTGGCGCCGTCGCAGGCCGGGTGCATGTGCACGGTGTCGGTGCCGATGGCCACATGCACCGTGACGGGCACGTCCAGGCGCGCCGCCGCGCACAGCAGCGAGAGGCCCGGGTGCGCCGGCTGGCGTGCCAGCAGCAGGCGCCCCAGCGCCGTGCCCAGGCCCAGCTGCCCGGCCGCGGCCTCGCGCGCAGCGTCGGCGAACAGCTGCCCCGTCTCGTCGGCGTTGCCGTAGCGACCCTCGAAGATGCCGCCGCCCACGTCCTCGCTGGTGGAGCCCACCCACGCCACCTCGGCGTCGTGGATGGCGGCTGCGCCGTTGAGCACGAAGCCCTGCACGATGCGCCGCTCGGCCAGGTCCACCAGCAGCGGGCCCAGCCCGGTCTTCACCACGTGCCCGCCCAGCCCCACCACCACGGACGGCCGGCCCGGCGGGCGGCCACGATGGCCTCCACCAGCCCGCGCAGGGCACGTGCGCCCAGGAAGTCGGGCAGCGAGTCGAGGAAGGCGGCCGCACTGCCGCCGGCCGGCACCGGCTTGGCGAAGCGGCCTGCCTCCACGAGGTGCTCGCGGCCGCCCAGCGGGCGGGTGTGGAAGCGCGCGGCCTCGAAGGGCGGCAACGGGTCGGGCGCCGGGGAGGCCATGCGCGGGCGATGCTACCCCCCGCGCGCGGCGCTGCGCCCGGCCGCACGCGGGCCGCACGCGGGCGCCCGGCCCGGCCGGCGGCCCCCACGCCTGCCCCGCGCATCATGCGAACAAGATGCGAACGAACAACGTGCTTACTCTTGGCCCTCGCGAGCGTAGGCGGGCAGCTGCGGCCCCGGCACCTCGCCGGCCGGCCGCGTGCGCCAGCGGCGGTGCACCCAGTTGTATTGCTCGGGCGCCCGCCGGACCCAGCCCTCGATGGCGGCACTCACCTCGCGCAGCACCTGCTCCACGCGCGCCGGCTCCACGGGGCCGGGCCCGCGGCCGCCGGGCAGGATGCGCCGGTAGTGGAGGTCGTAGGTCCACGGGCCGCGGCGGGCGCGCAGGCAGGCCGTGGCGTAGAGCGGGCAGCCCAGGCGCAGGGCCAGCAAGGCCGGCAGGGCGTGCGTGCTGGCTGGCAGGCCGAAGAAGGGCACGAAGACGCCCTTCCTACCGGCGTTCTGGTCGGCCAGCAGGGCCGCCCAGCGCCGCTCGCGCACGGTGGAGAGCACCTGCCGGGCGGCTCCCCGCTTGCCGATCACCCGCCCGTCGCCGCCGCGCGAGCCCACGATGCGCTGGTTGAGCCAGGGGTTGTCCAGCGGGCGCATGACGGCGCGCGCCGGCACGCCCGCCAGCAGCAGCGCGCGGGCCGCCACCTCCCACGAGCCCAGGTGGGCCGCCACCACGATGCCCCCCTCGCCACGGGCCACGTCGGCGTGGACGGCCTGCCAGTCGCCGTGCTGCTCGACGCGCCGCTCGAGCACCGCAAGCGTGGGCAGGAAGCGCGTGGAGGTCATCACCTCCAGCGGCACCAGCAGCAGCTGGCCCATGGCACGCCGGGCCAGCTGGGCCCGTTGCGCCTCCGGCAGGCCCGGGAAGGCCACGCGCAGGTTCTCCAGCGCACGGCGCCGCCGGCGCCCGTCGAGGCGGTACCAGGCGCGCCCGGCCGCCGCCGCCACGCGTCCCACGGCCGGGCCCGTGAGCGTGCGCGCGAAGGTCTCGGCCAGCACCACGCCGCCCAGCTCCAGCAGGTGCAGGGCCGCGCGCATGGCGCCCAAGGTACGCTTGGCCCCCATGCCCGGGATGCGTGCGTGAGCGAGCCCAAGCCCCCCCACACGCCCTACCGGCGGCCGGTGCTGCCGTGGGAGCGGGCCGCCGACCCCGGGCAGGGCTGGGCGCGCTGGATGAGCGTGGGGCTGGAGTTCGGCCTGGCGGTGGCCCTGTGCACGTGGGGCGGCTGGTGGCTGGACGGACGCATGGGCTGGAGCCCGTGGGGCACGCTGGGCGGCGCCCTGCTGGGCGGGGCCAGCGGGCTCTACCTGCGGGTGAAGGCGGCGCTGGCCGGCGAGGGCAAGCCCCCGCCGGCCCCGCCGGCCACGCAGGGCACACAGGCCACGCCGGGCACGCCGCCCAACACGCCGCCGCGCGCGCCGGACGGGTAGGCTCCGCGCCGGTGCGGGCGGCCCCGCACGGGAGGTCTGGCGTCCTTGCGCATCCTGGCGGCCCACGCCCTGCTCACGCTGCTGGTCAGCCTGGCGGCAGCCGCGCTGTGCTGGGCCGTGGCCGGGCCCGAGGCCGCCGCCACCGTGCCCTGGGCGGCCGGCGTCACCCTCGCCGGCACCGTGCTGGGCCGGCTGGCCGGCCGGCTCGTGCCCCAGCGCACGCCCGAGGCCGCCGCCCAGGCCGCCCTGGCCGGCATGGGCGTGCGCATGATCGCCACCCTCGTGCTGGCCTGGCTGGCCTCGCAAGCGGGGGTGACGCCCCTCGCGGCATTCGGCCTCGTCCTGGGTGCCCTGTACCTTTCCGCGCTCGTGCTGGAGGTGGCGCACGCCGCTGCGGAGGTCCGCGGGCGCGTGAGCCGGCTCCCTTCCCCCCCCGGTCCCTCGTCGCGCGACGGAGCAGGCGCATGACCTCGTGGTGCTCGATCCCGGTGCTGGCTGCTGCCGACCCCGAGTCGCACGTGCTGCCGCACCGCCGGTTCGAGCTGGGCGGCCATCCCGTCACCAACCACATGGTGATGATCGCCGCGGCCGGGCTGCTGCTGCTGGTGCTCATGCCCATCGCCGCCGCGGCCCGTGGCATCGTGCCCACCGGCCTGCGCAACATGGTCGAGGCCGTGCTGCAGTTCCTGCGCGAGGACGTCGCGCGGCCCATCCTGGGCCACAACACGGACAAGTACATCCCCGTCATCTGGACGATCTTCTTCCTGATCCTGACGGCCAACCTGCTGGGCATGATCCCGGTGGGCCCCGCGCTGGGGCTGGTGGACCCGCACCTCGAGCACGCCGGCGGCACGGCCACCGGCAACATCTCCATCGCCGGCGGCCTGGCGCTGGTCTCGTTCCTGTTCATCCACATCGCGGGCATCCGCGAGCAGGGCTTCATCCACTACTGCCAGAACTTCGTGCCGCACGTGCACCCGATCCTGCTGCTCCTGTTCATCCCGCTCGAGCTCGTGGCCGCGGTCATCAAGCCCTTCGCTCTGGCCGTGCGCCTCTTCGCCAACAAGGTGGCCGGCCCCATCGTGCTGCCCGTGGTG
>JBJTIJ010000396.1:0-4164 GCA_046094945.1 Planctomycetia bacterium
CGCTAGGCGAACAGCCCCAGCCGCGCCTCGGGGGGCGTGAACTTGGGGAAGAGCTGCTTGGAGGGGTGCAGCTTCATGTGGTCGAGCAGCAGCTCGCTGAAGACCGTGCGGTAGTCGGTGGTGACGGCCAGGTCGCGGTTCATGTAGCTGCGCGCGGGCTCCAGGCCCGCCCACTCGCCGTAGACCTTGCCGCCCCGGACCGGGCCGCCGGCGGCGAACAGCGTGTAGCCGTGGCCGTGGTCAGTGCCGCGGTTGCCGTTCTCCTCGTTGGTGCGGCCGAACTCGGTGACGACCAGCACCGTCACGTAGCGACGCATGTCCTTGACGTCGTCGAGGAAGGTGGTGATGGCCTCGCTCACGCCGGAGAGCATGCGCCACATCGTGTCGGTCTCGGCCGGGCCGCCCTCGTTGATGTGCGTGTCCCAGCCGCCCACGTCGATGCCCACCACCTGCAGGCCCAGGCCGCTCTTGATGACGCGCGCCGTCTTCTGCAGCTGCACGCCCAGCCGGCCGGCCGCCAGCGGGTACTTGAGCTCGCCGGCCGGCTTGGTGGTGAGGATGCTCTCCAGCTTGCGCAGCGTGTCGATCGTGGTGCGGCCGTTCTGCGTGAGCGCGTCCTCGTCGGGGCGCTCGCCCATCTGCGCCGGGCCCTTCATGCTGGGCGGGGCCTTGTAGAGGTCGTCGAAGAGCGCGAGCACGTCCTCGCCGTTGTCGCCGCGGAAGGTGAGGCGGTCGGGCACGGCCAGCACCGGGTAGTCGCCGCGCAGGCTGCGCGGCAGGCGGCCCTGCATGGCCAGCGCGCGGAACTCGCCCTCGGGCGCGCCGCTGGAGGTGGCCGCGAGGTAGCGGTTGAGCCAGCCCTGGTGCACGCTCTTGTCGCCCACGGTGCCGAAGTCGATGAAGTCCTGGCAGTCGAAGTGGCTGCGCGAGCCGTTGGGCGAGCCCGTGTTGACGACGCAGGCCAGCAGCTTCTCGTCCCACAGGCGCTTGAAGCCCGTCATGGCCGGGTGGAAGCCGAACAGGCTGTCCACCGCCAGCGCGCCGTTGGCCTGCCCGGCGGCCGGGATGGCGATCGTGGGCCGCAGGTCGTAGTAGCGCGGGTCGCCGAAGGGCACGAAGGTGTTGAGCGAGTCCTGCCCGCCGCGCAGGAACACGACCACCGTGCAGGGCTTGACCGCGATGGTGCTGTCGGGCGGCGCGGCCTGCGCGCTGCGCGCGCCCAGCAGGCTGCCCGCGGCGGCGGCAAGGCCGGCGGCGCCCAGCGCGCCGGCGGCGGTGCCGGCGAGGAAGTCACGGCGGGTGGTGCTCATGGGCGGGCTCCGCGGGAAGGGGGTCGGGCAGGCAAGGGGCAGGTCACTGGCGCTGGAATTCGGGCGCGCCCAGCAGCAGCGTGGCCAGCACGTTGAACTCGCGCTGGCGCTCCTGCGGGCGCATCTGGCGCACCGTGCGGCGCACCTCGTTGATGCGCTTGCGGAAGGGTGCCATGGTGAGCGTGCCGGGCTGCTGGCCGGCCAGCAGGCCGTCCACCAGCACGTACTCCCACACCTCGGGGTTCTGGCGCGACTCGCCCAGCAGCGGGCTCTGGTCCACCTTCACGCCCGCGAGGCGCCCGGCCAGCAGGTCGGCGGCGAACTGCCAGCGCACGGCGAGCACGCCCGGGTCCATCCAGTCCACCGCGCGGTCGCTGTAGCCGGTGGGGTCCTCGCAGCGGTAGAGGTCCTGGTACATGTCCGAGAGGCGCGACATGACCGTCTCGGGCGCCTGCACGTCGGCGCCCGTCACGCGCAGCGCGCTGGCCACGAACTCGAAGGGCGTCTTGGCCTTCGTGGCCACGTTCTGCGGCGCCTGGAAGTCCGGGTGCAGCAGGATGCTGCGCACCACCTCGCGCAGGCTGCCCTTGGTCTTGGCCCACGTGTCGACGGCGGCCTTGACGATGCTCTCGGGCGGGGTGTCGGCCACGAGGAAGCGCACCAGCTTGGTGCACACGAACTGGCGCGTGTTCTTGTGCTGCGCGAGGAAGCGCACCATGTCCTCGCCCTCGCCCACGCCCTCGGCCTTGACCGTCTTGCCCATCACGCGCTTGGGGCCGCGCGCGTGGAAGGCCTCGCGGAACACGAAGGTGCCGCGGTCGGCCGGCGTGTTGCCGATGGACCAGCCCGTGAGCACCAGCGCCAGCTGCGTCACGTCGTCCTGGTCGTAGCCGTTGTCCACGCCCACCGTGTGCAGCTCCATGAGCTCGCGGGCGTAGTTCTCGTTGAGGCCGTTGGTGCGCGTGTCGTCGCGGCCGCGCAGCACGCGGTCAGCGCGCGCCAGCGGCGCCTGCGACACGTGGTTGTCCAGGTAGTAGAGCATCGCGGGATGCTTGGCCGTGGCCAGCAGCAGGTCCTCGAAGGAGCCCCACAGGTGCTGGCGCAGCACCTGGCCCTCCCACTCGGCCACGTAGTAGCGCACGTCGTCCTTGGACACGTCCACGTTGAAGTGGTTGCGCCAGAAGTCGAGCAGCACCTCCTGCAGCTGGCGCTGGCTGTAGACGGCGCGCAGCAGCACCGAGGCCGGCACCTCGCGCGCCGCCAGCTCGCGCAGGCGATTGGCCTCGGCCTGCCGGCGCTGCGCGGCCGCGATGCGGTCCTCGCCCTGGCCGGGCACCATCTCGCGCGGCGCGCGCTCGTCGAGCATGCGCCAGTACTCGGCGCCCGAGAGCTTGAGCGACTCGAAGCCCTTGAGCCGGTCCTCCACCTCGCGGTCGGGGATGGCCTCGGGGTCGAGCTGGCGTGCGAGCCAGGCCTCGATGCCCAGCCGCTTGACCTCGGCCACGTCGCTGGCCCGCACGCCGAAGCTCGTGCGCCGCAGCAAGTGGCGGATGCGCTGGTCGAGGGCGGCGTCGGGCGCCACTTCCTCGGCCGTCGCCGCCCGCGGCGTGCGCGGCAGCGCCCCGCCCAGCAGGCCGGCGAGCAGCAGGCACGCGGCCAGCAGGCGCGCGAGGCGCAGGGACGAGGGCAGCAGGCGGCGCGGCAGGGTGGCGTGGAGCAGGGGCATGCCCGGGAGCCTCCGGCAGGGGCCGAGGTCCCCTGCGTGGGGGCCCGCGCGGCCGCTAAGGGCGAGTATAGGGACGCGCCTCGGGCGCGGACCAGCCCCCCCCTGCGCGCCACAAGCCTATAACCGACTGTTCGGTCTATGTTCGGTTCCAGCCCTAGGCCTCGCCCCGCGGGCGCGCCAATGCGCCGCGCCCTGCCCGGCACGGCTCGGCCGGACGGCCCGTGGCGCAGGCCCCCCGCGTGCGTACCGTCACGGGATCCCCTGCCCCTCGATCCCCTTCCCCGGAGCCTCCCGCATGCGTCTTGCCGCCCTGCTGCTGCCCCTGCTCTCGCTGGCCCTGCTGTCGGCGCCGCTGCGCGCCGAGGAGGGCAAGCTGGTGGAGAACCCCACCTACAAGGAGTGGGCCAAGTTCAAGGTCGGCGCGCTGGCCAAGTACGAGATGAGCGGCGAGGCCATGGGCGGCCAGAAGATGGTGATGACGCAGAAGCTCGTCGAGCTCACCGACACGAAGGCCGTCATCCTCACCAGCATGGCCATGGACATGGGCGGCCAGGTGATGGAGATGCCCGGCCAGAAGCGCGAGGAGCTGAAGATGGTGCCCGAGGGCACGATGCCCGCAGGCATGCCCAAGTCGATGGAGAAGCCCGAGATCAGCGAGGGCAGCGGCTCGCTGACCACCCCCGCCGGCACCTTCGACTGCAAGTGGGTCGAGACGAAGGGCAAGACCGACGAGGGCGCCTTCGTCGTGAAGGTGTGGCAGTCGGCCGACGTGCCCGGCGGCATGGTCATGATGGAGTCCTCCACCACAGTGGCCGGCCAGCAGATGAAGACCGCGATGAAGCTCATCGAGGTGAGCAAGGGCTAGAGGGGCCGCGGCCCAGGCCGCCTCGCGCGCCTCGCCCGACACTCGCGACACGCGCGACACTCGCCGCGCGTCCACGCGCGCCGGCGGCGAGGCCCCCCTGTCACCTGCCCCAAGGCTCCAGCCCTGCGGGGGGCGGGGCGCTCGAGGCCGCCCGCCCGTCCGCCTGCACCTGCGGCACGGCCGGGGGCCCCGGCCCGCGCCGTGCGGCCACGTTGGACCCGGCCCGGCCCTCCGCCAGGCCCTCCGCCCGCCCGTCTTCCTCG
>JBJTIJ010000397.1:0-2428 GCA_046094945.1 Planctomycetia bacterium
CCCCCGGGGGGGGGGGGCGCAGGGCCGGGGGGGCCGCCCGCGCCACGCGGGTCGCGTCGCGACCGCTACTTGAACAGGGCCAGGACCTCGCTCTCGCGCAGGATGCGGAGCTCCTCGCCCTTCCACTTGATCTCGGTGCCGGCGTACTTGCCGAACAGGATCTCGTCGCCGGCCTTGACGCTCAGCGGGATGCGCTTGCCGTCGTCGGTGAGGCGGCCCTCGCCCACGGCGAGCACCTTGGCGCGCTGGGGCTTCTCCTTCGCGGTGTCGGGCAGCAGGATGCCGCCCGAGGTCTTCTCCTCGGCCTCGAGGGCCTTGACGACGATGCGGTCGTCCAGGGGTCGGATCGCCATGGTGGAACTCCTTGCGTCTGTCGGGATCGTGGTTCGGGTGGGTTGCGGATGGGTCCGGCGGCTGCGCCGCGCGGCTAGTAGTCGTCGTGGCCGGCGTCGGCGCCCGGCTCGTCCTTCGCCTCCTCGGGGAGGTTGGCGATGAGCGCGTCGGTGGTCAGCAGCAGCGCGGCCACGCTGGCGGCGTTCTGCAGCGCGGAGCGCACCACCTTGGTGGGGTCCACGATGCCGGCCGCGTACATGTCCTTGGTCGTGCCGTCCACGGCGTCGAAGCCGTTTGAGCCGCTGGCCTTGCGCACCTGGCGCAGCACCACGGGGCCCTCCCAGCCGGCGTTCTGGCTCAGGGTGCGCAGCGGCACGCTCAGCGCGTCCAGCAGCGCCTTGGCGCCCAGCGCGCGGTCGCCGCCGAGCGAGCCGCCCTCGAGCAGTGCCTCGACGGCCTTCTCGCAGCGCACCAGCGCCGTGCCGCCGCCGGGCAGGATGCCCTCCTCGACGGCCGCGCGCGTGGCGTGCAGCGCGTCCTCGACGCGCGCCTTCTTCTCCTTCATCTCGGCCTCGGTGGCGGCGCCCACCTCGATCTGGGCCACGCCGCCGGCCAGCTTGGCCAGCCGCTCCTGCAGCTTCTCGCGGTCGTAGTCGCTGTCGGTGAGCTCCATCTCCTTGCGGATCTGGCGCAGGCGGGCGCTCAGGGCCGCCGACTCGCCGCCGCCCTCGACGATGACCGTGTTCTCGCTGTCCACGGTGACGCGCTTGCAGGTGCCCAGGTCACCGACGACGACCTTCTCGAGGTCCACGCCCAGGTCCTTGAAGATGGGCTTGGCGCCCGTCAGGACCGCGATGTCCTCGAGCATGGCCTTGCGACGGTCGCCGTAGCCGGGGGCCTTGACGGCCACCGTCTGCACCACCGAGCGCAGCTTGTTGAGCACCAGCGTGGCCAGCGCGTCGGCCTCGACGTCCTCGGCGATGATCAGCAGCGGGCGGCCGCGCTTGCTCACCAGCTCGAGCAGCGGCACCAGCTTGGCCGCCGAGCTGATCTTGTCCTCGAACACCAGCACGTAGGGGCGGTCGAGCACCGCCTCCATGCGCTCCTGGTCCGTGACGAAGTGCGGCGAGAGGTAGCCGCGGTCGAACTGCATGCCCTGGATCACGTTCACCGTCGTCTCGAGGGTCTTGCCCTCCTCGGTGGTGATCACGCCGTCCTTGCCCACCTTGTCCATGGCCTCGGCGATCTTGGCGCCGATCTCCTGGTCGCCGTTGGCGGCGATGGTGGCCACCTGGCGGATGTGGTCCTTGCTGCTGCTGACCGGGCGCGACATCTTCTTGAGCGCGTCCACGGCCGCCTCGGTGGCGGCGCGGATGCCGCGGCCGAGGTCGGCCACGCTGGCGCCCGAGGTCACGTACTTGTGGGCCTCGAGGTAGATGGCCTCGGCCAGCACGGTGGCCGTCGTGGTGCCGTCGCCGGCCACGTCGGAGGTCTTCGTGGCGGCCTCCTTCACCAGCTGCGCGCCCATGTCCTCGTAGGGGCAGCTGAGCTCGACCTCCTCGGCCACCGTGACGCCGTCCTTGGTCACGTTGGGGCTGCCCCAGCCCTTGTCGATCACCGCGTTGCGGCCGCGCGGGCCGTAGGTGACCTTCACCGCGCGGGCGAGCTTCTGCACGCCGGCCCGGATCTTCTCGCGCGCCTCCTGGTCGAAGGCGATCTGCTTGGCGCCCATGGGGAACTCCTCGCGTCGAGGCTGGGGGTCGGGGATCGAAGACAGCGGGGTCGCGCCGCGCCGGCCCACAGGCCGGGCTCCGCGCCCCACCCCGCGAGAGCCAACCCCGTACCAATCCAACGAGCGCGCAAATCGTTTCACGGCAAGCACTTACAACGTCGACATCCAGCCCGGAACGTGACAACTTGTCAGGGCTTCCGCCGGCTCACCCGAGCACCCTGACAAGGTGTCAAGGTGCCCGGGGAGGGCTTGCGACGGCAAGCCGGCCATGCCCGGGCCGGGTGGGCAGGCCGGTGGCACGGGACGCTGCGGCGGGCCAGTGCATCCGGCCGGTGCAGGCGGCAGGTGCAGGCGGCGCGGCAG
>JBJTIJ010000398.1:0-3861 GCA_046094945.1 Planctomycetia bacterium
ACGAGCCGCTCGAAACGGAAGGCCACCTCGGCCCGGCCGGGGCGCGCCGGCCTGCAGCCCGGCGCCCGCCAGCCCCCGACGGCCCACCCTGCCCGGCCAGGGGCCCGCAGGGCCACCCGTCCACCTGCCTGCCGGCCCACGGGCGCAGGCGCCAGCGACAGGACGCCTAACAATATGCTTCTAGGACATCAGCAGCTGGGCGGCCACCTCGGGCGGGGCCGGCGCATAGCCAGCCGGCTCCATGCTGTAGCCCGCCCGGCCCTGGGTGAGGCTGCGCACGGCGGTGCTGTAGCCGAACATGCGCGCCAGCGGCACCGAGCCGCGGATCAGGCGCAGGTCGCCGCGCAGGTCATCGCCCTCCAGCAGGGCCCCGCGCCGGACGAGGTCGGCGGTGACCGGGCCCACGAACTCGTTGGGGGTGCTGACCTCGAAGCGCATCACCGGCTCGAGCAGCACCAGCCCCGCCTGCTCGGCCGCCTGCCGGAAGGCCTCGCCGGCGGCCGCCTGGAAGGCCATCTCGCTGCTCTCGGTCTCGTGGGCCCGCCCCCCGGTCACGGTGACCCTCAGGTCCACCATCGGGAAGCCGAGCCCGCCCTGGGCGGCAAAGCGCGCCCCCTCGAGCGCGGCGGCCACGTAGCGCGGCTCCAGCGCCCCCGCCGGGACTGCCGCCAGCACCTCCAGCCCGCCGCCGCCCGGCAGGGCTTCCACGGCCAGCCGCACCTCGGCCTGCTGGGGCTTGCCCGCCACGAGCCGCTCGAAACGGAAGGCCACCTCGGCCCGGCCGCGCACCGTCTGGCGGTAGGACACGCGCGGGGCGCCCACGTTGGCCTCGATGCCAAAGTCGCGCGTGAGGCGGTTCTTGAGCACCTCCAGGTGCAGCTCGCCCATGCCCGCGATGATGGTCTGGCCCGTCTCCTCGTGCTGGCTGGTGACGAAGGTGGGATCCTCGCGGCCCAGGCGCGCCAGGGCCTCGTGCAGCCGGTCACGATCGGCGTTCGTGCGCGGCTCGATGGCCATCGAGATGACCGGCAGCGGGAAGCGGATGGGCTCGAGCACCACGGGGTCGGCCTTGTCGCACAGCGTGTCGCCCGTGGCCGACAGGCGCGGGCCCACCAGCGCCACGATCTCGCCGGGACCGGCGCGCTCGACCGGCTCGCGCTCGTTGGCGTGCATGCGCAGCAGGCGCATGGCGCGCTCGTGCTTGGCCAGGCGCGGGTTCCACAGCCCCTGCCCCTGCTGCAGCGTGCCGCCGTAGACGCGCACGAAGGTGAGGTCGCCGTGCGCGTCGGTGAGGATCTTGAACACCAGCGCGCACAGCGGCGCAGCGGCGTCGGGCTCCACGCGCCGCTCGCGGGCGGGATCGGCAGGGTCGTGCCCGCGCACGGCCCCCACGTCCAGCGGGCTGGGCAGCCAGTCCACCCCGCCGTCCCGCCGCATCTGCACGCCCATGTTGCGCAGGGCTGCGCCGCACAGCACGGGGAACAGGCGCGTGGCCAGCGTGGCGCGGCGCAGGGCCTCGCGCAGCTCGCCGGCCTCCAGCGCTGCGCCCGAAAGGTAGCGCTCCGCCAGCGCGTCGTCATGGTCGGCGAGCGCCTCGACCAGCTCGCTGCGGTGCAGCTCGACCTCGTCGGCCAGCGCCGCGGGCACGGGCTCGCGCTGCACCTGCCGCCCCTGCTCGCCGGCGAAGCGCACGACCTCGCGCGTGAGCAGGTCGATCACGCCCTCGAAGCCGTCCCCGCGGCCCAGCGGGCGCGCCACCACCGCCACGGGCGCGCCCAGCCGCTCGCGGATGCTGGCCACGGCCGCGTCGAAGTCCGCGCCGCCCCGGTCCATCTTGTTGATGAAGCACAGGCGCGGCACGCGGTAGCGGTCGGCCTGGCGCCACACCGTCTCGGACTGGGCCTCCACGCCGCTGACCGCGTCGAAGACCACCACCGCGCCATCCAGCACGCGCAGGCTGCGCTCCACCTCGGCCGTGAAGTCCACGTGCCCGGGCGTGTCGATGAGGTTGAGGACGTGCTCGCGCCAGCCGATGGTCGTGGCCGCCGCCGTGATGGTGATGCCGCGCTCCTGCTCCTCCGGCAGGTAGTCCATCTTGGCGCTGCCCTCGTGCACCTCCCCCATCGCGTGTTCCTTGCCCGTGTAGAACAGGATGCGCTCGGAAACGGTGGTCTTGCCCGCGTCGATGTGGGCGCAGATGCCGAAGTTGCGCAGGCGGGCGAGGGCAGGCGAGGGGGCCACGGCGCCGTTGTAGCCAGCGCCGGCCCCGGCGCCGCGCACCGACCGGCCGCACGTCCGGCAGCACCTCCGGCAGCACGTCCGGCGGCGCATCCGGCAGCCCGTGCGGCCGCGCGCAGGCGGGCAAGGCCCCCCTGGAGGCGGGCTCTCCCCCGCGCGGCAGGCTCCCCCGCCCCGGCACGGCACCCGAGCGCGCCTCCCCGGGCCCTTGGCGAGGGCCCCGCCCGAGGTCCCAGGCCCCGGGCTGCGGCCCAGCAGGGCGCGGATGGCGACGCCCGGGCCGGGAGACAGCACGGCCGGGAAACAACACGGCCGGGAAACAACACGGCCCGGGAGCACGTGCTCCCGGGCCGCAGGAAGCGCGCGCGGCCGCGAGGCCGCGTCACGGCAGGCGGGGAGGCCCGCCTACCAGGCGACGTGGGCGATGGCCTTGTTGGCCTCGGCCTGCTTGTGCGTGTTCTCGCGCTTGAGGATGGCCCCGCCCTCCTTGTTGAAGGCGGCCACCAGCTCCTCGGCCAGCGCCTTGTGCGTGGGCTTGCCCTTGCGGCCGTGCACGGCCTCGAGCAGCCAGCGGTAGGCCAGGGCGCGCTGGCGGCGCGGGCTGACCTCGACGGGCACCTGGTAGTTGGCGCCGCCGACGCGCTTGCTGCGCACCTCGACCAGCGGCTTGACGTTCTCGACCGCGCCGCGCCAGACCTCCAGCGGCTCGCGGTCCTTGACGCGCTCGCGCACCAGGTCGAGCGCATCGTAGAAGATGCGCTGCGCCACCGAGCGCTTGCCGTCGCGCATCATGCACGAGATGAACTTGGCCACCTGAGCGTCCCCGTAGACCGGGTCCGGCTTGAGCAGCTTCTCGAACGACTCGTAGTACTTGCCTGCCATCGGTGCCTCCCCTTACTTGCCCTTCTTCTGGCCGTACTTCGAGCGCTGCTGCTTGCGGCCCTCGACGCCCGACGCGTCCAGCGTGCCGCGCACGATGTGGTAGCGCACGCCAGGCAGGTCACGCACGCGGCCCCCGCGGATGAGCACGATGCTGTGCTCCTGCAGGTTGTGCCCCTCGCCCGGGATGTAGGCCGTGATCTCGCGGTTGTTCGAGAGCCGCACGCGGGCGATCTTGCGCAGCGCCGAGTTCGGCTTCTTGGGCGTCATCGTGCGCACCGAGAGGCACACGCCACGCTTCTGCGGGCAGGCCTCGAGCACGGGGCTCTTCGTGCGGCTGACCTGCTGCTTGCGACCGCGTCGCACGAGCTGGTTGATCGTCGGCATGGGGAGTTCCGGGGGGAGGCGAGAGAGGGTAGGCCGGCCCTGCGGGGGCCGGAAGGGTTGGCAGGGGCAGCCGCGACCCCGCGGCCCCCGCCCCTCCCCCGCGGGAGGGGCCGCGGGCCGCGCCGCCGGCAGGCCGGCGCGGGGCCGTCAGGCTGCCGGGAGGCTGCTAGGACGCCGGGGGCGTGGCCGCCTCGGCACCGCCGCCGCCCAGCAGCTCCTTGAGCTCCTTGAGCGCCTCGAGGTCCTCGGGCACCTCGGCGTAGCCCGCCACCGTCTCCTCCAGCGGGATGTACTTCTGCACCTTCGTCTTCACGTAGGCGCCGACGCCCGGGCCGGCGGGGATGAGGAGGCCGAGGA
>JBJTIJ010000399.1:0-12506 GCA_046094945.1 Planctomycetia bacterium
GCTACCTCGTCGACCAGTTCCTGCGCGACGGCAGCAACCAGCGCAAGGATGCCTACGGCGGCAGCGTCGAGAACCGCACGCGCTTCCTCGTGGAGGTGGCCGAGGCCTGCGCCGCGGCCTGGGAGCCCGGGCGCGTGGGCGTGCGCCTCTCGCCGCGCGGCACCTACAACGACATGCACGACAGCGACCCGGCCGCCACCTTCGGGCGCGCAGCCGAGCGCCTCTCGGCGCTGGGGCTGGGCTTCCTGCACGTGGTGGAGGGCCTGCCGGGCTCGATGATGCACACGCCCGGCGAGCGAGTCTCGACCATCCTGCGCCGCGCCTTCCGCGGCGTGTTCGTCGCCAACGGCGGCTACGACGCCGCCGCGGCCGCGCGCGCCCTCGAGCTGGGCGAGGCCGACGCCATCGCCTTCGGGGTGCCCTTCCTGGCCAACCCCGACCTGCCGGCGCGCAGGAACTGGTCGACGAGGTAGCCGTTGGCGCCGTGGACCTCCACCGCGTCGAAGCCGGCCTCGCGCGCCATGCGCGTGGCGCGCGCGAAGTCGGCCACGACGGCGGGGATCTCGGCCAGCTCGAGCGCGCGCGGCGTCACGTAGGCCTTCTTGCCCTGCGGCGTGGTGGTCTCTCCGCGCGCGGCAATGGCGCTGGGCGCCACGGGCCGCTCGCCGCCGTGGAAGTCGGGGTGCGAGGCGCGGCCCATGTGCCAGAGCTGCAGCGCGATGCGCCCGCCGGCGGCGTGCACGGCCGAGGTGACGCCGCGCCAGCCCGCCACGTGCGCCGGCGTGTAGATGCCCGGCGCCCCCACCCAGCCCACGGCCTGCCGCGAGACGGGCGTGGCCTCGGTGATGGCCAGGCCCGCCGTGGCCCGCTGCACGTAGTGCGTGGCCATCAGCGCGTTGGGCGAGCCGTCGGGCTCGGCGCGCCCGCGCGTCATGGGCGCGAGCCACACGCGGTGGGGGCAGGTGAGGGGCCCCACCTGGAGGGGGCGGAACAGGGTCTCGTGCGCCATGGGTGCCTCCGGGGCCCGCGAGGCTACCCCTGCGGGCGGGTCGCGCCAGCGGCCAGGGCCACGCCCGCGAGCAGGCCGATCGGCCGGGGAGGGCCGGCAGCCCCGCATCGTGGCGCACCGTCCCGCCCCCCTTGGTATCCATGACGCACCCACGAGCGGAGGCATCCCATGCAGGTCAACGTGCGCGCCAAGGGCTTCGAGCTCACCAAGGCCCTGCGCGGCCATGCCGAGGAGCGCATCGCCACGGCGCTCGACCGCCTGGCGGCCCTCGAGCGCCCCAACGTGCGCGTCACCGTGACGCTGGAAGACGTCAACGGTCCCCGCGGCGGCAAGGACAAGAGCTGCCGCGTGCGCCTGGTGGGCGTGGGCACCAAGGCCGAGCCCATCGACGTGGCGGCCAGCGACCTCTACGCCGCCATCGACCTGGCCGCGCACAAGCTCAGCCGCTGGGCCACGCACGTCGTCAAGCGCGCCAAGCCCGCCTTCCCCGACCGCACGCGCCGCGCCACGGTGCGCGGCGGCCGCGTCGGCAAGAAGAAGTAGCGCGTCCCGCACGCCGGCGGCGCAGCCGCGCGGCGCGCCCCATCCCCTCCCGCAGGCGCGTGCTGCGGCCTGCGGTGTCCCCCTGCTGGAGTAACCGCCATGCTGCGCACCCGTGCCTGCTGGTCCCTGCTCGTGCTGCTGCTCGCCGGCGGCCTGCTGGCCGGCTGCTGCCAGCCCCTGCGCCTGTGCGCGCCGGTGGCGCCCTGCGCCCGCCCGTGCAGCACGCCCTGCGCCACGGCCCAGCCGGCGCCGGCGCTGGCGCCCGTGCAGGAGCCCGAGGTGGCGCTCATCCCGCGCGAGGTGTTCTTCGGCAACCCCGACAAGGCCGGCCTGCGCCTGAGCCCCGACGGCACGCGCGTGTCGTGGGTGGCCCCCGTGGACGGCGTGATGAACCTGTGGGTGGCCCCGCGTGGCGACCTCGGCGCGGGCCGGGCCGTGACGCAGGACAAGGGCCGCGGCGTCACCAGCGCGCAGTGGGCCTTCGACAGCCGCCACCTCCTCTACCGCGCCGACAACGGCGGCGACGAGAACTGGCGCGTGGTGGCGCTGGACGTCGAGACGCTGGCCGCCCGCGACCTCACGCCCGCCACGGGCGTGCAGGCGCGCATCGAGGAGGTGAGCCCCGAGGTGCCCGGCGAGGTGCTGGTGGGCCTCAACGACCGCGACAAGCGCTTCCACGACCTCTACCGCGTCAGCCTCGCCACCGGCGAGCGCACGCTGGTGCTGCAGAACGAGGGCTACAGCGGCTTCCTCACCGACGACCGCTTCCAGGTGCGCGGCGCCGCGCGCGTGCGCCCCGACGGCGGCATCACCTACTTCCGCCGCAGCGAGGCGGGCGCCTTCGAGCCGTGGATCGAGGTGGACCACGAGGACGCCAGCACCACCAGCCCGATGGGCTTCGACCGCGCCGGCACCACGCTCTACCTGCGCGACTCGCGCAAGCGCGACACGGCGGCGCTCTTCGCCATGGACGTGGCCAGCGGCAAGGCCACGCTGCTGGCGGAGGACGCCAAGGCGGACCTCAGCGACATGCTGGCCGACCCGCGCACGGGCCGCGTGCAGGCCGCCGCCTTCACCTACGACCGCATCCGCTGGCAGGTGCTCGACCGCAGCATCGCCGCCGACCTCGCCGCGCTGGCCAAGGTGGACCGCGGCGACGTCACCATCACCAGCCGCACGCAGGCCGACGACCTGTGGACCGTCGTGTTCCTGCGCGACGACGGCCCGGCGCGCTACTACCTCTACGAGCGCGCCACGCGCAAGGCGACCTTCCTGTTCACCAACCGCGCGGCCCTCGAGGGCCTGCCGCTGGTGAAGATGCACCCGGTGGTGATCCCCAGCCGCGACGGCCTCGCGCTGGTCTCCTACCTCACGCTGCCCAAGGCCGTGGACCCCACCGGCATCGGCCGCCCGCTGCGCCCCGTGCCGCTGGTGCTGGACGTGCACGGCGGGCCCTGGGCCCGCGACGGCTGGGGCTACAACCCCGTGCACCAGTGGCTGGCCAACCGCGGCTACGCCGTGCTGTCGGTCAACTACCGGGGCTCGACGGGCTTCGGCAAGCGCTTCCTCGTGGCCGCCAACGGCCAGTGGGCCGGCACGATGCACGACGACCTGCTCGACGCGGTGGACTGGGCCGTGGCGCGCGGCATCGCCGACCGCAGCAAGGTGGCCATCACCGGCGGCTCCTACGGCGGCTACGCCACGCTGGTGGGCCTGACCTTCACGCCCGAGGTCTTCGCCTGCGGCGTGGACGTGGTGGGCCCCTCGAGCCTGCTCACGCTCATGCGCAGCATCCCGCCCTACTGGAAGCCCGCGCTGGACATGATGAAGAAGCGCGTGGGCGACCCCGACACCGAGGAGGGCCGCGCCTTCCTGCTCGCGCGCTCGCCGCTCACGCACGTGGACAAGATCCGCCGCCCGCTGCTGATCGGGCAGGGCGCCAACGACCCGCGCGTGAAGCAGGCCGAGGCCGACCAGGTCGTGGCGGCCATGCAGCAGCACAAGATCCCCGTCACCTACGTGCTCTACCCCGACGAGGGCCACGGCTTCGCGCGCCCGCCCAACCGCATCTCCTTCTTCGCCATCCAGGAGGTGTTCCTGGCCCAGCACCTGGGCGGCCGCGCCGAGCCCATCGGCACGGCGCTGCAGGGCAGCACGGCCCAGGTGCCGGCCGGCGCCGACGGCGTGCCGGGCCTCGCCGAGGCCCTCGACGCCCGCGGCCGCTGAGCGCGGTGGGCGCCCCGGCCCGCCCGCTGCCGTGCCACGACCGCGGCCTGGCGGCGCGCGAGATCGCGCAGCTGCTGGCCGGCGTGGCGCAGCCCACGCTGGTGGAGGTGGGCGCCAACGATGGGAGCGACACGCGCGCCTTCGCCCGCGAGCTGCCCCACGCCCGGCTGCACGCCTTCGAGTGCGACCCGCGCGCGCTGCAGCGCTTCCGCCAGAAGGGCGTGCCCGCCACGGCCACGCTGCACGCGCACGCCGTGGGCCGCGAGGAGGGCGAGGCCACCTTCCACGCCAGTGCGGGCCACGCGCCGCCCAAGAGGCGCTCGCTGGGCGGGCGGCTGCGCCACGCGCTGCGCCGCCTGCTGGGGCGCGGCAGCGACGGCCGCGGCCACGGTGCCTTCGAGGCACCGCGCGAGTGGGACCTCTCGGGCTCGCTGCGCACGCCGCAGGGCCACCTCGAGGCGTACCCCTGGATCACCTTCGACGCCTCGTTCACCGTCAAGGTGCGCCCGCTGGACGCATGGTGGGCCGAGCAGGGCCGCCCCCCCATCGACCTGCTGTGGATGGACGTGCAGGGCGCCGAGGGCGACGTGCTCTCCGGCGCGCGCGCGGCGCTGGCGGCCACGCACTACGTCTACGCCGAGTTCGACCCCGATCCGGCCCGCCCGCTCTACGCGGGCAGCCTGGGCCTCGAGGCCACGCTGGAGGCGCTGGGACCCGGCTGGCAGGGCGTGGGCCTCTACGCCGGCAACAACGTGCTGGCGCGCAACGGGCGGCGAACTCCGCCCGCGTGATCACCGCCATCCCCATCCACGGGCTGTGCAACCGCATGCTGCTGGTGGACTCGGCGCTGGCGCTGGGCCGCTTGCTGGGCCGCGAGGTGCACCTGACGTGGCGGCTGGCCCCCGACCTCAACTGCCGCCTCGAGCGGCTCTTCGAGCCCGTGCCGGGCATCGCGCGCGTGCGCACGCTGCCGGCGCTCAAGGGGCTGGACCGCGTGCTGCTGCGCGTCGCGTGGCGCTGGGCGGGCTGGCGCGGGGCCGACCTCTGGCGCCACCGCGACCTGCGCCCGCTGGCGGCCGATCCCGCAGCCCTGGTGGAGCGGGCACGCCGGGCGCCCCACGTGGTGGTGCGCGGCGACCTGCGCTTCTTCCAGCACGGCCCGCTGATGCGGGGCTGGCGCCTCGTGCCCGCGCTGGCTGCGCGCGTCGAGGCCGTGGCGCCCCGCCTGGCCACGGCCGTGGGCGTGCACGTGCGGCGCACCGACCACGTGCGCGCCATCGCGCGCAGCCCGCTGGCCGCCTTCGAGCGCGCCATGGACGCCGCGCGGGCCGCCGAGCCGGGCTGCCCCTTCTTCGTGGCCAGCGACGACCCGCAGGTGCTCGCGCACCTCGCCCAGCGCTACGGGCCGGCGCTGTTCCACCACCCGCCCGGCTCCTTCGACCGCAGCCAGCCGCAGGCCATCGAGGCCGCGGCGGTCGACCTCTTCAGCCTCGCGCGCTGCCGGCGCGTGATCGGCACGCACAGCAGCACCTTCAGCCGCGTGGCGGCCCAGCTGGGCACGCTGCCGCTGGAGCTCGCCACCGGCCCGGCGCCGGCCTAGGCGCGCGCGCGCAGCACCAGCGAGTCGGCCTCGCCGGCGCGCTCCGTGGCGGCGGCCTTGCGCTCGCTGGCGCGGCGCCCCTCCAGCGCGGCAAGGCCCGGGGCCAGCACGCCCAGCTGGCGCGCGCGCGCCACCGAGCGGCGGATCCAGCCGGCGCGCCCCACCTGCGCCACCTCGGCTGCTGCGAAGCCGGCGCGCGCTGCCAGCGCGCACAGCGTCGCGGGCGTGAAGTGCACCAGGTGCCGCGGCAGGTCCAATCCGTACCAGCCGGTGCCGAAGGCGCGCGCCGACCACGAGGCGAGGTTGGGCACGCTCAGCGCCAGCGTGCCGCCGGGCCGCAGCAGGGTGCGCGCGGCCTCGAGCGCCTCCCGCGGCTGGTGCACGTGCTCCAGCGAGGCCCACAGCGTGACGGCATCGAAGCGCGCCGTGCCCAGCAGGGCCTGCGCGGCGGGCGAGGCCGGCGGCAGCGTGCCCACGTGCACGGCGATGCCCGTGCGCGCCGTGAGCGCGGCGGCCGCGGCCTGCGAGGCGTCCAGCCCCTCCACCTGCCAGCCCAGCCCGCGCATCTGCACGAGGTAGCGGCCCGCGCCGCAGCCCACATCCAGCAGCCGCCCGCCGGGCACGCAGGGGAGCCAGCGCTGGCGCTGGCGCGCGCTCAGGCGCCGGCGCGCCCAGGCGGCCAGCAGGCGCGTGAGCGGCGAGGGCGCGGGCGGGTAGCCGAGGTCGGTGCGCAGCAGCGCCCGCGCCAGCAGGCGCGGCCGTGCACCGCCCGCCTCGTCGCGTGCCGGCTCGTGCGGCTCGTAGCCCGCGGGGTAGCAGCGCCCGAGGGCCGCCAGCGTGGGGCGCTCGGGCAGGTAGGCCAGGCCACATGCCGCGCAGGCCACCAGCCGCCACGTGCCGGGCACCGCGCCGAGGGCATCGCCCGCCTCCAGCAGCGGCGCCTGCGCGGCCGCGCCGCAGCCGGGGCAGGGCACCTGCTCGAGCTCGCCGGGGGCCCACGGCGCGCCGGGCGGGAGGGAGGCGGCGCTCATCGCTGCCACGGTACCGCCACCGGCCGCTGGGCAGGCGCGCACGGCGCGGCATCGGGCCCGCGCGCCCGTAGCGTGCCCGCATGGCACTGGTGGCCCTCACCGACGTGACGCTGGCCTACGGCGGCCCGCCCATCCTCGAGCGCGTGGCGCTCTCCATCGACGAGGGCGAGCGCGTGGGCCTGCTGGGCCGCAACGCCTCGGGCAAGTCCACGCTGATGGGCGTGCTGGAGGGCGTGGTCACCTGCGACAGCGGCACGGTGTCGCGCCGGCAGGGCGCGCGCATCACCAACCTGCCGCAGGCCGTGCCGCGCGGCATGACGGGCAGCGTCAAGGCGCTGGTGGAGGGTGGCGCGCCGCAGGGCGAGGAGGCCTGGCGCACGCGCGAGCGCGTCTCGCGCCTGCTCGACGGCCTGCGGCTGGACCCTGCGCAAGACCTCGGCACGCTCAGCGCCGGCCTGGCGCGCCGCGCGCTGCTGGCGCGTGCGCTGGCGGCCGACCCCGACCTGCTGCTGCTCGACGAGCCCACCAACCACCTCGACCTGCCCACCATCGACTGGCTCGAGCGCCACCTGCTGGCGCGCCGTGGCGCGCTGCTGTTCGTGACGCACGACCGCGCCTTCCTCTCGCACCTGTGCACGCGCATCCTCGAGCTCGACCGTGGCCAGCTCACCTCGTGGCCCGGCAGCTGGGACGACTACCTGCGCCGGCAGGAGGAGCGCGCGCAGGCAGAGGAGCGCCAGCGGGCGCAGGCCGACCGCAAGCTGGCGCAGGAGGAGGCCTGGATCCGCAAGGGCCTCAAGGCGCAGCGCAAGCGCAGCGAGGCGCGCGTGCTCGAGCTCGAGCGCCTGCGCTCCGAGCGCCGCCAGCGCCGCGACCCCACCGGGCAGGTGCGGCTGGCCATCCAGGAGGCCGAGCGCTCGGGCCAGCTGGTGCTGCAGGCACGCGGCCTCTCGGCCGGGCACCCGGGCCGGCCCTGCGTGGAGGGGCTGGACCTCACCGTGCTGCGCGGCGACCGGCTGGGCCTGCTGGGGCGCAACGGCTCGGGCAAGACCACGCTGCTGCGCACGCTGCTGGGCGACCTCGCGCCGCTGGCCGGCAGCGTGCGCCGCGGCGCCAACCTCGCCGTCACCTGGTTCGACCCGCTCAACGCGGGCCTCGACCCCGAGAAGACCGTCGTGGACAGCGTCACCGACGGCGCCACCTTCGTGGAGGTGGGCGGACGGCGCAAGCACGTCATCGGCTACCTCGCCGAGTTCCTCTTCCCCGCCGACCGCGTGCGCCAGCCGGTGAAGAACCTCTCGGGCGGCGAGCGCAACCGGCTGCTGCTGGCGCGCCTCTTCGCGCGCCCCAGCAACCTGCTGGTGCTCGACGAGCCCACCAACGACCTGGACGCCGAGACGCTGGACCTGCTGGAGGACGCCCTGCTCGCCTACGAGGGCACGCTCATGGTGGTGAGCCACGACCGCGACTTCCTCGACCAGGTGGTGACAGGCCTGCTCGTGTTCCGCGGCGACGGCAGCGTGCGCGAGGTGGTGGGCGGCTACAGCGACTGGTGCACGCAGGGCGGCCGCATCGACGAGCTGGTCGAGCCGCGTGCGCCTGCGAAGGCCGCCGCGCCTGCGAGGGCTGCTGCGGCCGCCAGCGCGCCGGCCGCGGCAGCCGCCGCCTCACCCGCCGCGCCGGCCTCGGCCTCGCCCGCGGCGGCCGCCAGTGCCCCCACCGCCGGCACGTCGCGCACCTCGGGCCGCGAGCGGCGCGAGATGGAGCGCCTCGAGCGCACGATCGAGGTGCTGGAGCAGGAGCAGCGCGCGCTGCAGGCGCAGATGGAGGCGCCCGAGTTCTGGACCGGCCCGGCCGCGCCGCGCGCGGCGGCACAGGCGCGCCTGGCCGAGGTGGCACGCGAGCTGGAGACCACCTTCGCGCGCTGGACCGAGCTGCAGGGCTAGCGCGCGCGCGGTGTGCGGCCTGCGCGCCGGGCAGGCGCCGCCTTCCGTGCCACCGTGCGTGCCGCCTTGGGTGCCGGCTTGCGTGCCACGGTGGGTGCCGACTTGGCCGTGGGTGCCGCGGCCTTGGCTGCGGGCGCCTTGGTTGCGGAAGCCCTGGCTGCGGGAGCCCTGCCTGCCTTGGCGCCGGGGCGTGCCGCGCCGGCCTTGGCCGGCCTGAGCGCCTCGTAGGCGGCCACGAAGGTGTCCACCGGCAGCGTGGCCAGCGCCTTGCCCAGCACGGCCCACGGCACGTCGCTGCCGTCGCGCAGGCGCACGCAGGCGGCGCCCATGTCCAGCCGCGTGCCGGTGGCCTGCCAGGCGCGCACGAAGGCCTCGCGCTGGCACGGCGCGCAGTAGAGGCCAAAGCAGTGCAGCGCCAGGCCCTGCTGGGTGGAGGCCAGCGCCAGGAAGGGCAGCGGCTGGCCCGGCGTGCAGTGGTAGCCCGCGGGGTAGCGCGCCAGCGGCACGTGCCACGACACCATCCCGCCCGCCATGCCCTCGGCATAGCCCTTGGGCAGGTGCTTGCGCACCGTGGCCAGCAGCGTCTCGGCCGTCGCGCGCCGGGCCGCGGGCAGCGCGTCAAGCCAGGCCGGGAGCGTGGTGGCGGGTGCGCGCATGGCGGGTCCTCCAGGTGGGGCGCGACGCCAGCCTAGCCAGCCGCGCCCGCGGACGCAGTGCCCGCCGGCGGCAGGCCCGGCTCAGCGCCAGCCGTACTCCCAGAAGGCGGCCGGCGCCACGTGCTCGTGCGGCTCGGGGCCGGCCAGCTCGAAGACGTAGCCGATGGGGCTGGGCCCGAGGTCGTCGTGGCGCGCGTTGTACTGCGTGCCGCCCCAGCGCAGGCCCACGGCCAGCATCTCGAAGGCCACGAAGCGCTGTGCGGCCGCGTCCCACGTGGCCGAGCCCAGCAGCCGGCCCTCGAAGCCGCGGCGCGCGTCGCTGGGCGGGCCGTGGCCCCCCACCGTCCAGCGGCCCACCTGCTCCCAGCGCGCCTCGCCCGCCAGCGCCAGCGTCACGCGCGTGCCCTCCACGGCCGTCACCGTGCTCGTGAGCCGCGCACGCTCCAGGCTGGCCTTGGGCGCGGGGTAGGTCTGGCCACGCACGTTGTCCACGAGGGCCACGCGCGTGAGGCGGTCGAGCACCGCGCCGGCCGCCTCGCGCGTGGCGCCCACCCTGGCCTCGGCCGGCACGAGCGACGCCGCCTCCTGGCGCCGCAGCCAGACGTAGTCGAGGTTCCAGGCCGCGGCGCGCCAGTCTGGCGCCGCAGGCGCCGCCGCGCCGGGCACGTCACGCGGCACGTCACGCGGCAGGTCGCGGGAGGAGAGGCGCAGCACCAGCCCGTCGGCCGGATAGCGCGCCTCCAGCCGGCGCAGGTCGCCCGTGCCGTCCCAGCCCGCCTCGGGCACGCGCCCGGCCTCGGGCAGCGCCTCCCACGCCGCCAGCGCCTTCTCCAGCATGGCGGCCACGCGCGCGGGATCGTTGTGGTTGATCGAGGCCAGCAACTGCCCGTCCACCGTCGTGGCGTACAGCCCCTGGCGCGTGCTGCTGGGCACCGTGCGCCCGGCGTAGTGGCCCTGCTCGGCCACCTTCTGGAACAGCCGGCTCTCCGGGTCCTCTCCCCGCTGCAGCCGCCCCACCTCGTCGGCCGCGGGCACGAAGCGCGCCAGCAGGGCCCGCACCCGCGCGTCCGTGAAGACCGCCCGACGGGCGATCACGCCGTTGTTTCACACGCAGGCCAGCGGGTGCCCGTTCATCGCCCACAGGAACACGGGCCGCCGCGTGCGGCGCGCCTCCGCCACCGCCTCGCCGAAGGTGGGCCGCCAGCCCACCTCGCGCCACGCCGACTCCCCCGCCGACGGCAGCACCTGGGCCCGCAGCCGCGCGTAGGTCTCCTCGGCCAGCACCGGCGCCTGCACCGGCGCAGGCGCCGGGGCTGCCGCCGGCTCGCCCGCCCACGCCAGCGTGGCGACGAGCGGCAGGGCGGCCAGCAGGGCAAGAGGCTTCATGCGCGCTCCCTCCTACGCCTCGCCGCGGCGAGGCTCAGTCGTCCTCGCCCGGCTCGGGCAGCACCACCTCGTCCACCTGCAGCGGGCGGCGGGAGGTGAAGGGAGCGCGGCGCACGGCGCAGGGCTGGAGGTCGCAGCCCGAGCACCAGGCCTTGCGGCAGGGGTCGGCGTGGAACTGGATCTGGCCCTGGATGCCCAGCTCGGCGATGGTCTCGTCGGCGACGCGCTCGGTGACGTCGTGGGCCGTCTTCACGTCCCAGAACTCGGGCACCACGATGTGGGCCTCGACGTGGTGGAAGCGGCCGGCGCGGATGGCGCGCAGGTTGTGGATGCCGATCACGCCGCCGGTCATGCGCGTGTCCAGCGAGGTGACGAGCCGGCCCAGCAGCTCGGTGTCCTCCTCGTCCAGCAGGCCGCCGGCGGCGTAGCGCACCAGCTTCACGCCCGTCACCAGCAGCTGCACGGCCACCAGCGCCGCGACCACGGGGTCCAGCCACCACACGCCCGTCAGGCGCACCAGCAGCAGGCCCACCACGATGCCGCCGCTGGTCCAGGCGTCCGAGAGCACGTGCTTGCCGTCGGCCTCCAGCGCCAGCGAGTGGTAGCGCCGGCCGGTGCGCACGAGGTAGAGACCCAGCAGCAGGTTGCCCACGCCGGCGCCCACCACGATCAGCAGGCCCAGGTCGAGGTTGCGCAGCGTGACGCCGTGCAGCAGGCCGTCGACGCACTCCCACATGATCATCACGGCCGCGAAGGCGATCAGGCCGCCCTCGAAGCCGGCGGTGAAGAACTCGATCTTGCCGTGGCCGTAGGGATGGTTGCGGTCGGCCGGCTTGCCGGCGAAGACCAGCCCGCCCAGCGCGAAGATGGCCGCGATCACGTTGACGATCGACTCGAGGGCGTCGGAGAGCACGGCCGACGAGCCGGTCAGCGTGTAGGCGAGGAACTTGGCGCCCAGCAGCAGCACGCCCACCACCAGCGACACCACGGCCGCGCGCATGCGCTGCGCCTCGGCCTGGCCCTCGTGCGAGCCCGCCGGGCCCAGCAGGGCCGAGCGCGGCGGCGTGCCCGCCGGCTGCTGCGTGGGGTGATGCGAGCCGCCCATGGCCACCCATCCTAGGACGGGAGGCCGCCTGCCGCCCAGCCGCGGCTACCTTGGACGCCGGTCGCGCGCCCGGACGCAGGCCCCTCCCCGGAGCGCACCATGAACGAAGACCGCTGGGCCCACCGCATCGCGGTGATGAAGGACATGGAGCCGGGGGTGGAGGAGCTGCTGCCGCAACTCCGGCCCGTGGCCGACTGCTGGCAGCCCAGCGACCTGCTGCCCTCGCTGGTGGGCGAGGGCTGGCAGGAGCGACTGCAGGCGCTGCGCGAGGAGGCGGCCCGCCTGCCCGACGAGCTGCTGGTGGTGCTGGTGGGCAACGTGGTCACCGAGGAGGCCCTGCCCTCCTACCTCGCGGCCCTCAACCGCTTCGCGGGCCAGGCCGACCGCACCGGCACCGACAGCCACCCGTGGGCGCGCTGGAGCCGCGGCTGGACGGCGGAGGAGAAGCGCCACGGCGACGTCACGCGCGGCTACCTGCTGCTCTCGGGGCGCGTCAACCTGCACAGCGTCGAGGTGACCGTGCAGCACCTGCTGCGCAACGGCTTCGACACGCGCGCCGACGGCGACCCCTACCGCGGCCTCTCCTACGCCTCGTTCCAGGAGCACGCCACCAAGACGGCCTGGAGCCAGCTGGGCCGCCTGTGCGGCCAGCACGGGGCCCCCATGCTGCACCGCATCTGCGGGCTGGTGGCGGCCGACGAGGCGCGCCACGAGCGCGTCTACGCCTCGCTGCTCAAGGAGACGCTGCAGCGCGACCCCTCGGGCGCGCTGGAGGCCCTCGAGGCCACGCTCACGCACGCCATCGTGATGCCCGCGCGCCTGATGGACGACGGCCACGAGCGCCGGCGCTTCGAGCGCTTCGCCGACGTAGGCCAGCGGGTCGGCATCTACGGCCTGCGCGACTACGCCGAGAACCTGCGCCAGCTGCTGGCGCTGCTGGAGGTCGAGAGCCTGCGCGGGCTGGACGAGGCCGGCGAGCGCGCGCGCGACACGCTGTGCGCGCT
>JBJTIJ010000400.1:0-12306 GCA_046094945.1 Planctomycetia bacterium
TGCGCGCGACGCCGACGGTGGTGCAACTCGTGGTGGGGCTGGTGGTGCTGGGCGCGGTGGGCGTGCTGGTGGAGCGGGTGCTGGCGCGCGGCAAGGGCCGGGTGCAGCCGGTGTTCAGGCGCGGGTGGGGCACGGACGTGACCTACTGGTTCGCGACGGCGCTGGTTGCCAAGCCGCTGGAGAAGGTGGTGCTGGTGGCGGCCGTGGTGCTGCTGGCGCTGCTGGGGCTGGTGCCGCGCACGCTGCTGGAGGGCGGGGCCTACGCCGGCTTCGGGCCGCTGGCCAGCCAGCCCATGTGGCTGCAGGCGCTGCAGGTCTACGTGCTGGTCGACTTCGTGGGCTACTGGATGCACCGCCTCTTCCACCGCGGCCGCTGGTGGCCCTTCCACGCCGTGCACCACTCCAGCGAGGACCTCGACTGGCTGGCCAGCCTGCGCGTGCACCCGGTCAACGACCTGGGCCAGAAGCTGGCGCAGGCCCTCCCGGTGCTGCTGCTGGGCTACGACCCCACGGTGACGCTGAGCACGGCGCCGGTGCTCACGCTCTACGGCGTGCTGCTGCACGCCAACGTGGCCTGGGACTTCGGGCCGCTGCGCTACGTGCTGGCCTCGCCCGTCTTCCACCGCTGGCACCACGCGCGCGAGCGCGAGGCCTGGGACCGCAACTTCGCCAGCCTGCTGCCGCTGTGGGACCTGCTCTTCGGCACGCTCTACCTGCCGCGCGGGCGCGTGCCGCAGGACCTGGGCATCTGCGAGCCGGTGCCGCAGGGCTGGCTGCGCCAGATGGCCTGGCCCTTCGGCTGGCTGCGGCGCCGGGCCACGAAGGTGGACCCGGCCTGAGGTCGCCCCTGCGCGGCCGCCCACCGGGGGAGGGCGGCGCGGCGTCCCGCTCTCGTGGGGGACGGGCGTCGCGTCGATAAGATGCGCGCATGCCCTCGCTGCGCATCGTCGTCTCTGGCCAGGCCTTCGACGCCGCCCTGCCCGCCACCGCCGTGCGCGTGGGCGCGGCCAGCAGCTGCGACCTCTCGGTGGCCTGCGCGGGCGTGGCGGCCGAGCACCTGCTGCTCGAGCCCATGGCCGGGGGCAGCTGGCGCCTCAAGGACCTCGGCAGCCCCGGCGGCACGCGCGTCAACGGCCAGTCGGTGCGCCAGGTCTCGCTCAAGCCCGGCGACGTGATCACGCTGGGCGAGGCCACCATCACCTTCGAGCCCTCGGCGGCGCCCGCACCGGCCGTGCCGGCCGCGCGCCCCGCCCCGGCCGTGCCCGCCGCGCGTCCAGCCCCCGCGCTGCCTGCCGTGCCCGCGGTCCCGGCGGCGGCCGCGCCCGCGCGTGCCGTGCCGGCCCCGCCGCCTGCGGCGGTGCCCGCGGCTGTGCCGGCGGCGGCTGTCGCGAAGGCGCCCGCGGCTGGGAAGCCGGCTGCGGCCGAGACGGCGGCCGCGGCCGAGAAGGCGCCCGCGCGCGTCGTGGCGCCCACGCCGCAGGCCGCGCGCCGCGACGGGGGCTCGCGCAAGCTGGTGCTGGTGGCGCTGCTGGTGGCGGCCCTGGGCGGCGCGCTGGTGGTGGCGGGCGTGGGCGGTGGCGGCGGCAGCGACGAGGGCGCGGCCCAGCGTGCCCAGCGCGACCTCGCGCAGGCCGTGGAGCTGTACAAGGCGCGCGACGTGCTCGGCGCGCGCGAGCTGCTGGTCGACCTCACGGCCCGCGTGCGCAGCGGCGACGTGGCGCGCCAGGCCACGACCTGGCTGGAGAGCGCCAACGCCGCGCTCACGCAGGCGCAGGGCGAGCTCGATGGCTGGGTGGCCGGCGCGCTGGACTTCGACCTCACGGCCGCGGCCAGCCGCGAGGCCGTGTTCCTCGAGCGCCATGGCACGTGCTTCGGGCCCAAGGTGAAGGAGGCGCTGGCGCGCATCGAGCGCGAGCAGCAGGCGTGGCGCAGCGCCGAGGTGGCGCGCGTGCGGGCCGAGGCCGAGCCGCTGCTGGCCGACGCGCACTACCGCGAGGCGCGCGCGCGCTGGGCCAAGGCGCGCAGCAGCGCGCCGGCGGGCGTGAGCCTGGAGGCCGAGGTGGGCGAGGCGCTGGCCACCATCGACGCGCAGGCCGTGGCCTCGGCCGATGCGCTGCTGGAGCGCGCCGCCACCGCCGCGCGCGTGCGCGGGCCGGCGGCCGCCGCCGAGATCCTCAGCCCGGCCGTGGCCGCCTTCGAGGGCACCGCCGGCCACGAGCGCCTGGCCGCGCGCCTCGCCGACCTCGCGCGCGAGGTGCGCCTGGCGGCCGCGCAGGCGCCGGCAGCGGGCGGCACGGGGCCGGCCGCGCCCGAGGCCACGCCGGCGCCGGCGGCCACGGCGCAGGCCCCGACGGCGCCCGCCACGCCGCCGGCCGACGCCACCTGGGCGCGGCTGGAGGGCGACCTGGTCAAGGCGCACGCCGAGCGCTCCTTCGCGCGCGCGGTGGACCTGCTGGACCAGATGCTGGCGCTGGCGCCGGCCGCCGACAAGGCGCGCCTCACCGACCTGCGCGCCGACCTGGCGCTGGCGCGCAATGGCCTGGACACGCTGGCCGGCAACGTCACCTCCGACCCCAAGCGCTTCGGCCGCTTCGAGCTCAGCGACCGGCTCTCGGCCACGGCCACGGCCGCCGACCGCGAGGGCGTGGCGCTCAACGTGCAGGGCGGCACCACGCGAGTGCGCTGGGCGAACATGAAGCGCGACATGCTCGTCACGCTCTGCGAGCGCATGGCGCCGCAGGGGCCCGACGCGCTCGCCGTCGCGGCACTGCTCAACGAGGTGGACGCCCGCGAGGCCTGCGAGCGCATGCTGGTGCGCGCCGGCGAGGGCGGCAACGACACCTCCACGCTCTTCGCGCTGCTGGCGCGCTGGCGCGGCGAGGCGCTGCCCGAGGGCGGCTACGTGCTCTACGAGGGGCGCTACGTCTCGCCCCAGCAGCGCGACACGCTGGTGCTGGAGGGCCGCATCCGCAGCGGCATCGCGCGCCTTGCCGACGCGCGCGACGCCGCCACGCGCCGCACCGTGATCGAGGAGGTGCTGGCGCTGGGCGATGCCGCGCGCCAGCCGCTGGCCTCGGCGCTGGTGGACCGCCGCGCCAGCCTGCTGCAGGCCATCGCCAACGACAAGTCGCTGGTCTCGGGCCGCGTGCGCCAGAAGCTCTACGACATGCTCGAGGAGCGGCGCGCCTTCGCGCTGGCGCTCATCGAGGACGCGCAGGCCTACCCCTACCCCAACCCGGGCAAGGTCGGGCAGGCCGAGGTCGAGAAGCGCGTGGCGGCCGTGCGCGACATCTGGGAGCACGCCTTCAAGGTGGCCGTCGAGCTCGAGCCGTCGGTCAACGAGCAGCTGGCGCTCGTGGAGGAGATCGACGCGGTGCTGGTTCGCGTCATCGACGGCTACAAGCCCGACACCAAGCGCCTGGAGGAGGCGGTCAACAAGGCCATCGACATCCAGGCCTACGCCCCCGGCTCGGCCTCGGGCGCGCGCGAGTACGCGCTCAAGGTGCTGGCCTTCAACGAGCGCGTCGACACCAGCGCCGGCCGCGAGGAGAAGGACAACGTGCGTGCGGTCAACGAGTACCGCATCATGATGGGCCGTGCGCCCGTCAAGATCGAGGAGCGCCTGGTGCGCGCCGCGCGCGGCCACAGCCGCCACATGAACCAGAACGGCTACTTCGAGCACAACGCGCCGGCGCAGTTCCCCGACCTGGCCACGCCCGGACACCGCGCGCGCCGGCAGGGCTATGGCGGCGGCGTGGGCGAGAACATCGCCTGGGGCACGCCCACCGGCCGGGATGCCTTCTGGGGCTGGTTCGGCTCCAGCGGCCACCACCGCAACATGCTCAACCGCAACTGGACCGAGATGGGCGCCGGCCGCAGCGTGCCCTCGCACTGGACGCAGCTCTTCGGCGCCGCCAGCGGCAAGAGCCTGGGCGACCCGGGCGCGCTGCCGCCCCCGGCAGCCGATGTCGCCCCCGACCCCGAGGGCCCGGCGCAGGGCACGCGTCCCGACAGCCCGCTGGTGCCGCGCGTGCCCGACCGCACGCCGCCCGACGGCTCGGACGGCAGCGGCGGCTAGGCCGCCGGCCGGTCCGTGCGCGCAGGCGTGCGCACGGCCACAGGCTTCTCGCGCGCGTCGCACGCGCCCCTATGCTCGCGCGCATGCCGCGCCCGCTCGACCTGCCGCTGATCGTCCCTGCCATCCGCCTCGACCGCGACGGGGCCAAGGAGGCCGCGCTTGCGCGCGAGCGTGCGCGCCAGCCGTGGGTGGCCGGCTTCATCGTCTTCGGCGGCGAGCAGCAGCAGGTGCAGGCGCTGCTGGCCGAGCTGCGCGAGCGGGCCGGGCGGCCCATCTTCGTGGCCAGCGACATGGAGCGCGGCGCCGGCCAGCAGGTGCGCGGCCTCACGCACCTGCCCGACCTGGGCATCTACGGCCTGGCGGCCACGCCGGCCGAGGCCGCCGACCATGGCGAGCGCACGGCACGCGAGGCGCATGCGGTGGGGGTGGACGTGCTCTTCGGGCCGGTGCTCGACGTGCGCAGCGAGCCCGACAATCCCATCGTGGGCAACCGCGCGCTGGGCTGGGATCCCGCGCGCGTGGGCCTGCTGGGCGCCGCCTGGTGCCGCGGGGCGCTGCGCGGCGGGGCCGCGCCGGTGGGCAAGCACGTGCCCGGCCACGGCGGCACGCTGGCCGACAGCCACGACGCCGTGCCGGTGGTGGAGGAGACGCGCGTGCGCCTCGAGGAGCGCGACATGCTGCCCTTCCGCGTGGCGCTGCACGAGGGCGCCTGCCCCGCGCTGATGACGGCCCACGTGGCCTACCCCGCGCTGGACGCCAGCCGCACCATCGCCAGCTTCTCGCCCTCCATCCTCGACCTGGTGCGCCGGCTGGCGCCGGATCCCGACCTGCTGTGCCTGTTCAGCGACGCGCTGGGCATGTCGGGCGCGCTGGGCATGGGCAGCGAGACGCTGGGCGCGCGCGCCGCGCTCAAGGCTGGCTGCGACGTGCTGCTCTACCCCGAGGAGCCCGAGCGCGTGGCCGCCGAGCTCTTCGAGGGCTCGGGCGCGCGCCTGCTGCCGCAGGCCGAGCAGGCGCTGGCGCGCGTGCGCGCGCTGCTGGGCCGCATCGAGCTGGCCGGGGCCGAGGCGCGCGGCGCGGCCGCGCCTGCCGCCGACCTGCCGCTGGCGGTGGCACGCCGGGCGCTGGCGCTGGCCGGCGGCGAGGCGCTGCGTCCCGAGCGGCGCTGGGTGCTGGTGCTCGACGACGACACGGTGGAGTGGCGCGGCCGCGTGCTGGCCGAGGCCGGTCGCGAGGCCGGCGTGCCCGTGACGGTGGTGCGCGTGAAAGAGGGCGAGCGCCCGCCTGCGAGCCTGCCGGCCGCCGGGCCCCTCACGGCGGTGGTGATGGCTTCCGTGCGCGCCTGGAAGGGGGCCTCGGGCGTGAGCCCCGCCCTCAAGGCCCTGCTCGACGACCTCACGGCGCAGGCCGCCAGCGCCGGCCACCCCCTGCAGGTGGCCTGGCTGGCCCCGCGCGCCACCGGCCCGGGCCTGCTGCTGCCCGGCGGCGGCCCCGCGGTGGAGCGGGCCCTGGCCGAGCGCCTCTTCGCCCGCGCCTAGCCAGCCACGTACGAACAAGATGCTTACATACGGGTGGGCTGGGCACTGGCCGGCCGGCCACCGGCCGCTCACCGGCCGCTCACGGGCTGTCCCAGGCGGGGGGCGTGGCCCCTGTGGCGGGGCGCCCCGGGTCCGGCCGGCGAGGGCCCGGCTGCCGGGGACCTGCTTCCGGGGCCTCGGGGCCTGTCTCGGCCTCGTCTCGGTCCGGTCACCGGCCCTTCACGAGCCCCTCTTGACACCCGTCGCGCGCCAAGACTAGACTCCGCCTCTCGCCCCGGGCCCCACGGCCTTGGGCGAGGGGCCCGCACGGGTCGCGGACGCGTCGTCCGGGAGCGTGCGGGCTGGGCAGGCAGGCAGGCAGGGCACCCACGGGCGGGTGCCTCGCTCGACATCTCGTTTTGAAGGGAGGCCCTTCATGAAGGCAGCGCGCCTTCGTTCCCTCGTCCTCGCTCTGGCCGGCGCCGCGGCGCTCGGTGGGGCGCTCGGCTCCACGGCGTACGCCGACGGGCAGTCGCTGGCCGACGCCGTGCAGGCGTACAAGGAGAACCGCTTCGAGGAGGCCCTGGCCAAGCTGCAGGAGTACTGCGCGGCCAACCCCACGGACGAGGAGGTCTACGCCCTCCTGCGTGAGGTGGACGAGAAGGTGCTCGTCAAGGCGCTGGCGCAGCGCGGCGAGCACGAGCGCCTCATGAAGTACCTGCTGGGCAAGGCGCGTCCGTCGGCCGCCGAGCAGGCCGCCGACGCCGCGGCCCTCAAGGCCAAGTGCGACGAGGCGGTCACGAACGCCGACTTCGACACGCGCCGTCGCGCCGCGATGGACCTGCGTGGCGGCGGCGAGCTGGCCGTCCCCTACCTCGTGGGCTACCTGGCCTCGCCCGACGCGGCCACGGTGGTGAACGCGATGCAGGCCCTGCGCTTCCTGGGCCAGGACGCCACGATGCCCCTGTCCGAGGTGCTGGCCAGCGACGACGCGCGCACGCGCGCCTACGCGGCCGCGATCCTGGGCCAGACGGGCGACAGCCGCGCCGCGGCGCCGCTGGCGCGCATGGCCGAGACCGACAGCGACCCGGCCGCCAAGCAGCGCGCCCTCGAGGCCCTCGCGGCCCTGAAGGTGTCGGGCAAGGCCGCCGACCTGTACGTGGACGCGGGCCTGCGCTTCTACGCCAACGACCCCACGGTGGTCGAGGGCTTCGAGAACACGCGCAACATGTGGCGCTGGGAGGGCGGGGCCCTCGTGCGCTACACGGTGCCGGCCTACCTGTTCCCCTTCCAGCTGGCCGAGGAGTGCGCGTCGGACGCGCTGGCCCTCGACCCTGCCAGCCGCCGCGCCCGTTCGCTGCTGGTGCGCTCCATCCTCGCCCAGAAGGTCGAGGGCGAGGTGCTCAAGAGCGCCGGCCGCGAGGTGCCCGAGGTGCTCGCCGGCTCGATGACGCTGGCCGCCAGCCAGGGCTTCCAGGCCGCCAGCGACGCGCTGGCCGCCTCGCTCAAGCTGCAGGACTGGGACGTGGCCGTCGAGTGCTGCGACCTGCTGGCCGCCATCTACGGCAAGCAGGACCTCAGCGGCCACCCGATCGGCGACGCCCTCGTGGCCCCCGAGCGCCGCGTGCGCTACGCCGCGGCCATCGCCGCGCTGCTGATGAGCCCCAAGAAGCAGGGCCTCGCCAACGCCGACAAGGTGGCCGACCTGGCCGCCCGCGCGGCCTCCGAGCGCGCCCAGCGCCAGGTGCTGGTCGTGGACGACAGCGACAGCGCCCGCACCTCGCTGGTGCTCGAGCTGGGCCACAGCCGCTTCGTGGCGGCCGGCGACGGCAACGGCTGGTCGGGCCTGGCCCGCGCCAAGTCGATGCCCACGCTGGACGTGATCGTGGTGGGCTCGGCGCTGGGCGACAGCGACAACACGGTGCCCAGCAAGCGCCACCTCACCTCGCTGGGCGTGATCGACGAGCTGCTGGCCGACGCCCGCACGCGCGACATCAAGATCATCGTGCGCGTGGACGCCACGCGCGAGAGCAGCGCCGAGACCGTGCAGAAGTTCTTCGCCGACAAGTACGGCGAGAAGGTCGCCGGCTACATCAACACGCCGGTGGTGGCCACGGCGGCCCTCGAGACGATCGAGGCCGCGGCCGCGCAGGTGGAGCTGGGCGGTGACCGCGAGCGCGCCAACAAGCTGGCCGTCAAGGCCGCCGACGCGCTGGCCCGCACCGACTTCAGCTGCGCCTCGTGGAACCTGCAGGTGGCCCTCGAGCCCCTGGTCGAGGCGGCCACGGGCAGCGACTCGTCGGCCGAGCTCAAGCTCGCGGCCACCAAGGCGCTGGGCAACATCCGCGTGGGCGGCACGGCCGCGCTGGCCAAGATCCTGGCCGAGGGCGAGGGCGACGAGCTCAAGGTTGCCGCGGCCACCTCGCTGGGCAAGGTGCTGGCCACCGTCGAGGGCACGCCCGAGGACGTGGGCGCCCTGATCACCGCCAGCAACGGCGAGGGCGATGTCGCCAAGGCCGCGCTGGCCGCCCTGGGCCACGTCAAGGCCGTCAGCGGCGAGCAGCGCAACAAGGCCTTCGCCGACCACCGCCTGCCGCTGGCCACCAAGGCCGAGTAGCCAGGCCGACCCCGGCCGGTCCCCCTCGCGGGCCGGCTGGCTGCGACGCGGCGCGGCGCGGCGTGGACGCGCGCCCCTCGGCGCGGCGGGCGGCAGCCCCTGCGGGTGTCGCGCGCGCGTTGCCCCACGCTGCGCACGCGCCGCAACAGCCGTGCGCGCAGGTCGCGCGCGGGACGCACGCGCGCAGCGCATTCGATGCGCAGGCGACCCGCACACGACACGAACACGACGCACGTGCCTTCCACGCAGGCGCCCCTCGGCAGCGTCGTGCGCTACACGCGCCCTAACGCGCCACGGCCGGTGCCACGGGCCTCGCGCGTGGGCCTAGGTGGCCTGCGGCCAGGCCAGCACGACGGCCAGCGCCAGGTCGCCGTCGTGCGACAGCGAGACCTCGAGCGTGACGCCCAGCGCGCGGGCGCGCTCGGCCGCCCGCCCGTGCAGGGCCAGCCGGGGCGCGCTGCGCCCGCCGCCCAGCACCTCCACCTCGCAGAGCCCGCCGCCCGCACCCCAGCCCGTGCCGAGCGCCTTGAGGGCCGCCTCCTTGGCCGCGAAGCGCGTGGCCAGCGCGGCGTCCCGGTCGGCCCGTGCGGCGCAGGCCTGCCACTCGGCCGCCGTGTACACGCGCCGGCGGAAGCCCGCCTCGTGGCGCGCCAGGGCCGCGGCCAGCCGCGGGATGGAGACGAGGTCCTGGCCGAGGCGCGGGGTGGACACGGAACCGAACCTAACAGCCCACGGCCTGGGCCGCGCTTGTTCGCCTCTTGCTCGCTTGAGGCCCTGGGAGGGGCGGCCGATGGATGGTCGGGGGCCTACGGGCTCCCTTGTGGGGCTTCTCGTGAGGCCCTACGATCGACGGGGTTGCACCCCGGGAGCCTGTGCCCGCGCCATGTCGAAGAAGAAGGACTGCTTCGGGAGCGAGACCTACGTCTGCCGGACGTCGGACTGCCCCTACATGGCCGAGTGCGTCCAGGTCGTCTGGGACAAGAAGCTGCGGCGCGTCGTGGCCCAGCGCAGCGGGCTGGTCTCCGACGCCCGCCTGCGCCCTGCGCCCAGCATCCGCGTTCGCTCCAAGGAGTTCATGCAGGGGGGCAGCTAGCCGCGACCTGCGGCGCGGGGCGGATGGCCCCGGCGGGCCTGGCTGCGCGGCCGCCCCAGTTGCACCGGCTGCCAGAGGCGCACCGGCCGCCCAGGTGCACCGGCCGCCCGGGCGCTCCGGCTGCCAGGGTGGCGCCCGTGTCGCCGCCGGCCTACAGCACGGCGTCGGCCACCAGCCGGAAGCCCACGTCCTCGAGCCGGGCGGCCTTGGGCTCCTCGGTGCGGCGCTGCACGGTGCACTCGTAGATGCCGCGCAGGTAGGAGCCGCCCCGCACGGCAGCCCGGCCCTGCGCGGCCTCGTCCTGCGCCCGCCAGTTGACCCAGTAGCGGCTGCCGGCCTTCACCGGGGCCTGGTCGGTGAGCGTCCACTCGCGGGCGTTGCCCGCCATGGCCACCACGCCGTCGTCGGTCTCGTCGCTCACCGCGCGGCCCAGGTCGTCCTCGTCGAGGTAGCGCAGGTCCACCGGCTGCAGGCGCGGCGTGGCCCCGTCGGGCCACAGCTGGGCGTTGTTGCAGGCCCGAAGCAGGGCCTCGTTGCCCCACGGCCAGGCGCGGCCCACGCGCTCCTCGTCGCCCGGCGGGGGCGGGGGCTGCCCGCTGGAGGCGATGCGCTGCCACTCGCCCTCGACGGGCAGCCGCAGCGCCAGGCCGCCGCCCAGCTCCTCGGCCGCCCAGGCCGCGAAGGCCACCGCGTCGGTCCAGGCCACGCCCGTGACCGGCAGCCGCTCGGTGCCGGCGGGCATGGGCAGCGCCAGCAGCAGTCCGAAGGTGCTGAGGTAGGCCCACGCCGGCGGCGCGGCGGCCAGCAGGCCCAGGTCGTCCGGCCACGGGAAGGGCACGCGCAGCGCCAGCTCGCTGCTCGTGAGGCTGGGCGTGCGCAGGTCCTCGGGCACGTAGGCCAGCAAGGGCTCGAGCGCCTCGCGGCGCTCCATGCCGCGGGCGGCCGCGTGCTGCAGCCAGGCCTCGGCCCACTCGGCGAGGTAGCGCTGCGCGTAGAGGCGCTCGGCCTCCGTGGTGGGGTGCCAGATGCGCTCCAGCCCCGGGCCGGGCCCGCGCCCGGCGCGCACGCGCTCGGCCAGCGCCGTGAGGTACTCGGCGTAGAGCCGGCGCGTCACCTCGAAGGCCATCACGTTCAGCGGCCGCGCCCAGCGCTCGCGCAGCACCGCCTGCCCGTCCTCGGTCACGCTGGCCCAGTCGGCCACGCCCTCGCCCACGCTCACCATGCAGGCGGGCAGCGTGAGCACCGTGAGGTCGATGGCGCTGCGCTTGGCCGAGAGCCCGCGCGGCCCCTCGGCGGGCGGCTCGCCGCCCTCGCGGAACAGCACCACGCCCACCAGCACCAGCCCGGCCAGCAGCGAGGCCATGGCCAGCCCCAGCAGCCACGTCGCCAGCGAGGGCTTGGTGCGCCCCGGCCCCGGCAGGTCGGCCGTGCCCGCCTTGAGGCGGCAGGCGCACGCCGGGCAGTACTTGAAGTCGCCCGTCACGGGCGAGGCGCAGCGGGGACAGACGACGCGCGTGCGCGGGGCGACCGCCATGGGAGCTCCGCACGCGAGTCTAGCACCTGCGCCCCGGGGCCTAGGCCGCCCCTGCGGCGCCTTTCTTGGGGCGGCAGGGCGCTTGCGCTAGCGTCCCTTCCAGCGCACGCCCTGGTAGCTCAGTGGTAGAGCACCGCTTTCGTAAAGCGGGGGTCGTGGGTTCAAATCCCACCCGGGGCTCCATCCTGCCGCGGCCGTGGCCTGCGTCGCAGGGGCTGGCCGGGCAGCCCGCGCGGTCGCAGTTCCTGCGCCCGGGAGGCCTGATGCGCCGTGGCTGGCTGCTGCTTGGCCTGCTGGCCTTGCTGCCCGCCTGCGGCAGGCTGCGCCCGCCGCTGCCAGCCAGTGCGCGCGGGGACCTGCGCGGGCCGGCCCTGCCCGGGGCCGCAGGGCACGTGCCCGCCTGGGCGCAGGTGTCGGAGGTTCAGCGCGCAGAGGCCCGCCGCTGGGGCGTGCCCGTGGCCTTCGAGAACAGCCTCGGCATGCGCTTCGTGCTGCTGCCGGCGGGCCGCTTCACGATGGGCTCGCCTGCCCACGAGCCGGACCGCGACGCCACCGAGAGTGCGCACCGCGTGACGCTAACGCGGCCCCGCTACATGCAGGTGACCGAGGTCACCAACGCCCAGTTCCGCCGCTTCCGGCCCGCGCACCGCAGCGGCTCGGAGGAGGCCGGTTCGCTGGACGGCGAGGAGCAGCCCGTGGTGTCGGTGGCGTGGGACGAGGCCGTGGCGTTCACGCAGTGGCTCTCGCGCGAGCAGCCAGGGCACGCCTACCGCCTGCCCACCGAGGCCGAGTGGGAGCACGCCTGCCGGGCCGGCACCTCCACCGCCTACGGATGGGGCGACACCTTCTCCCCCGCGCATGCGCATCTGGCCGTCTGGCCCGCGCGGGGCGTGACGGCGCCCGTGGGCACGCTGCCCGCCAACCCGTGGGGCCTGCACGACATGCATGGCAACGCCTCGGAGTGGTGCGCCGACCGCTACGACGACCGCGACTATCCGCCCGGGCCCGCCACGGATCCCACCGGCCCGCGCGCCGGCGACTCTCGCGTGCGCCGCGGCGGCGCCTGCGACGGCGAGCTCCCGAACATGGCACGCTCCGCCTTCCGCATCGGCGTCCCGCGCGGCGAGGCGCGCACCTACGTCGGCTTTCGCGTGCTCCGCGACCTCGGCGCCCCGTAGCCCGTGGGGCACGGAGCGAATGCCCGAACAGGCGCCCGAATAACGGGTGCCTGACCCACTTCCACCAGCCCAGTGGCGGGTGCCTGTGTAGCGGGTGCCTGACCCAAGTTCACCGGCGCCCGGTGCCCGAGCACGCCGTTGCCCTGTGGGTGGCGGGGCCCGGCATCGGCCGCGAGAGGCGGGCGAGGCGCACCGGAGGGCGCGATGGTGGGGGCGGCCGACGGGCCCCGGTGGGTGCAGGGTGGTGGAAGTGGGTCAGGCACCAGTTATCCGGGACGCGACCTATGGG
>JBJTIJ010000401.1:0-2694 GCA_046094945.1 Planctomycetia bacterium
GCCCGACACGCCGGGCGGCGCGGCGCGGCCAGCACGCCGCCGGCGGCGCCTGCGCTGCCGCGGCCCACGCCCACGCAGCGCATCGTGCAGGCCTTCCGCGCGCTGGCGCGGCGCGCCGGCCGCATCGTGGTCTACCGCCGCGCGGCCGGCGAGCAGGAGCGCCTCTCCGAGCTGCTGGCCGAGCACGCCGCCGGCCTCGAGGTGGGCTTCGCCGAGGGCACGCTCACGCGCTCGTTCGTCTTCGCCCCCACCGGCACGGCGCATGTGGCCTACGACGACCTCGTGGACCTGCCGGTGCGCGAGCGGCGCCTGGGGCTGCGCGGCCCGCGCCAGCGCCCGCTGGCCGACGTGCTCGAGCTCGAGCCCGGCATGCACGTGGTGCACCTGCACCACGGCATCGGCGTGTTCCGCGGCCTGATGACCATCGACGGGCCCGACGGGCCGGGCGAGTTCCTCGCGCTGCGCTTCGCCGAGGGCACCACCGTCTACGTGCCGGTGGCGCGCATCGACCTCGTGCAGCGCTACGTGGGCACCGGGGCGCGTCCGCGCCTCTCGCGCCTGGGCGGCACCGACTGGGAGGGCCGCAAGAAGGCGGTGGCCGAGGCCGTCGAGGAGGTGGCCGAGGAGCTGCTGGCGCTGCAGGCGGCGCGCCAGCGCCGGCACGCCGCGCCGCTGCCCGCCGACGGGCGCTGGCAGCGCGAGTTCGAGGAGGCCTTCCCCCACGCGCTCACGCCCGACCAGGAGAGCGCGGTGCGCGCCGTCAAGGCCGACCTCGAGGGCGCGCGGCCCATGGACCGCCTGCTGTGCGGCGACGTGGGCTACGGCAAGACGGAGGTGGCGCTGCGCGCCATCTTCAAGGTGCTGGCGGCCGGCCGGCAGGCCGCCGTGCTGGTGCCCACCAAGGTGCTGTGCGAGCAGCACGTGCGCACCTTCGCCCAGCGCCTGGCCCCCTACCCGCTGCGCGTGCGCGCGCTCTCCTCGCTGCACCCGGCCGCGGCCAACCGCGCCACGCTGGAGATGCTGGCCGAGGGCAGCGTGGACCTCGTGGTGGGCACGCACCGCCTGCTGAGCAAGGACGTGCGCTTCCGCGGGCTGGGCCTCGTGGTGGTAGACGAGGAGCAACGCTTCGGCGTCAAGCACAAGGAGCGCCTCAAGGAGCTGCGCGCCGAGGTGGACGTGCTCTCGCTGTCGGCCACGCCCATCCCGCGCACGCTGCACATGGCGCTGCTGGGCATCCGCGACATCAGCAACCTCACCACCCCGCCGCTGGGGCGCCACGCCGTCGAGACGCGCGTGCAGGTCGAGGGCGAGCAGGTGATCGAGCAGGCGCTGCAGCGCGAGCTGGACCGCGGCGGGCAGGCCTTCGTGGTCTCCAGCCGCATCGCCGAGCTGCCCATGGTGGCCGCGCAGCTGCAGGAGCACATGCCCGCGCTGCGGCTGGCCGCCATCCACGGCCGCATGGACAAGGAGCAGGTCGAGTCGCGCATGGTGCGCTTCGTGCGCGGCGAGGTGGACGTGCTGCTGGCCACCACGATCATCGAGTCGGGCCTGGACATCCCCAACGCCAACACCATCGTGGTGCGCGACGCCGACCGCTACGGCCTCTCCGAGCTGCACCAGCTGCGCGGGCGCGTGGGGCGCGAGCTGCGCCAGGCCTACGCGCTGCTGCTGCTGCCCGCGCGGCGCACCATCAACGCCGAGGCGCGCGAGCGCCTCAAGGCCATCGAGGAGTACAGCCAGCTGGGGGCCGGCTTCCAGATCGCCATGCGCGACCTGGAGATCCGCGGCGCGGGCAACCTGCTGGGCGCGCGCCAGTCGGGCCACATCGCCGACGTGGGCTACGAGCTCTACTGCCGCATGCTGGCCGAGGCCGTGCGCCGCGCGCGCGGGCTGGGCCCGCCGCCGCCCACGCCCGCCTGGCTGGCCATCGACCTGCCGGCGGGCGTGCCCGACGGCTGGGTGAGCGACGAGCGCGAGAAGTTCCGCCTGCTGCGGCGCGTGTCGGCCACCGAGACGCCCGAGGACCTCGCCGCGCTGGCCGCCGAGCTGCTCGAGCGCTTCGGGCCGCCGCCGGCCGAGGCCACGCGCCTGCTGCTGGCGCAGCGGGTGCGCGTGGTGGCCGGCCATGCCGGCATCGCCTCCATCGCCGGCGCCGAGCGGCCGGGCAGCGTGCTGCGCGAGGTGGCCGGCTCGCGCGCGCTGGAGCGGCTGGCGGCGCGCGGCCTGGGCCTGCGGCGGCTGGGCGAGGACAGCGCCTTCCTGCCGCTGCCGGGCACGCACGGCGCCGAGGCCACCGTGCGTGGCGTGCTGGCCGCCCTCGAGCAGGCCGCAGCGGCCACGCCCCGCGCGGGGGCCTAGAGCCCGCTGGCGAAGCCGTCGTCGGCCGGCGGCGTCCACGCGGCGGGCGCCTTGCGCTGCGCCTGCACCGCGCCCACGTGCGCCACGCTGCCGCCCGCGCCCGGCGCCGCCGGTGCACTGGACGCCCCGGACGCCCCGGACGCAGCGGGCAGCGCGGGCGTGCGCGCCGGTGCGGGCGGCAGGTCGAGCCCGTCCGCGAAGCCCGGCGCTGCCGGACGGTGCCCCGACGCCCCGCCCGAAGCTGCGTCCGACGGCGCGGGCGCCCGCTGCGGGGCGCGTGCCGGCGACGTGCTGCGCGCGCCCGTGCCACGCGAGCGCGCAGCGCCCGCGGCAGCG
>JBJTIJ010000402.1:0-1923 GCA_046094945.1 Planctomycetia bacterium
CGCGCGCGTGCAGCCGGCCGGGGTCGGCCAGCCAGGCCTCGCCGCCCGCAGCGAGGTGCGCCGCCAGGAAGGCCGCCACCGGCTCGGCGTTGCGCGCCTCGTAGAGCACGTCAGCGCCCAGCACCACGTCGAAGGTGCCCAGGTCGGAGGGCGGCGTGCGCCAGTCGGCCACCACGAAGCGCTCCAGGCGCACGCCCAGCCGCCCGGCGCTCAGGCGCACCAGGGCCTCGGGCTCGGGCGCCCAGTCCAGGCAGGTGACGCGCGCGCCCTGGCGTGCGGCGGCCAGCGCCTCGGGTGCCACGCCGCAGCCCAGGTCGAGCACGCGCTTGCCGCCCAGGCCGCGCGCCTCCAGCACGTAGCGCGCCAGCGCCTCGCCGCTGGGCCACAGCAGCGCCCAGTAGGGCATGCGCTCGTCGCTGGCCTGGAACGAGGCGTCGTCCATGCCGTCGAGCAGCGCGTCGGGGTTGTCGACCACGTAGAGGCCCAGGCGCGCCTCGGGCGGTCCCAGCGGCTGCCAGGCCAGCGGCGGGAGGCCGGGCACCTGCGGCACCGCGTCACCGCGGACGCGCCGCGCAGGCGCACCGGGGCCCCGGGAGGCCGGATCGTCGGGCTGGGCGCCGGCCGGGGTCGGTTTCACGTGAAGGGGGCTCCGGCCCCCGCTATACGCGAATGGGTCGCGGGGGCCCTGCTTCCCCCCGCCCCGGAGACCCCATGAGCGGCCTGCGCACCGTCTTCCTGCTGACCCTGCTCACCATGGTGCTGGTGGCCGGCGCACGCCTGCTGGGCTTCGGCCAGCAGGGCATGGTGATCGCGCTCGTGATCGGCCTGCTGTTCAACCTCGTCAACTACTGGTTCAGCTCGAAGATCATCCTGATGGCCTACGGGGCCAAGGTGCTCGAGCCCGGCTCGCCCGAGGCCGCCCCCTACCAGTGGCTGCTCGACGACGTGCGCGACATGGCCACGCGCGCCGGCATGCCGGTGCCCAAGGTGGCCATCATCCCCAAGGAGGCGCCCAACGCCTTCGCCACGGGCCGCAACCCCGAGCACGCCGTGGTGGCCGCCACCGAGGGCCTGCTGCACCTGCTCGACCGCCGCCAGGTGCGCGCCGTGATGGGCCACGAGCTGGCCCACGTGAAGAACCGCGACATGCTGGTCATGACCATCGTGGCCGGCGCCGTGTCGGCGATCGGCTTCCTGGCCAACCTCGCGCAGTGGAGCGCCATCTTCGGCGGCGGCCGCAGCCGCGAGGGCGGCCCGCCGCCGGTGGTGATGCTGCTGGTGGCCATCCTCGCCCCCATCGCCGCGATGCTGGTGCAGATGGCCATCAGCCGCTCGCGCGAGTACGGCGCCGACGAGGTGGGCGCGGGCCTGGCCCACGACCCCCACGCGCTGGCCGACGCCCTCGAGCGCCTGCACCGCGCCATCCCCCACGCGCCCCACCTCACCGAGAGCGGCACCACGGCGCACCTGATGATCGCCAACCCCTTCACCGGCTCCTCGATGGCGCGCCTGTTCAGCACGCACCCCGACCCCGAGGACCGCATCCGCCGCCTGCGGGCCATGGCCGGCGAGGCCTAGGCCGGGCCAGCGGCCAGCCGCCTGCCAGCCAGGGCCCGGCCAGCAGGTCCCTGCAGCCCAGCCCGCAGCCCAGCCCGCAGCCCGGCCTGCAGGCCCTCCAGCAGCCGGGCGACTCGCAACGGGCACCGGCCAACCGGCGGGCCCGGGCCGGCCTTTCCCGCTTCCGCCCCGGGCCGGGGCTACGCACAATCGGGGGGCTGCGCCGAGCAGCAGGAGCGGGTCGCCCCCCATGGGCTGGTTCATCGTCGACGGTCACCAGGACATCGCCACGGCGCTGCTCGAGGCGCCGACGCGCGACTTTGGGCAGCCGGCGCCCGAGGGGCAGGCGCTCTCGCTGCCCGACGC
>JBJTIJ010000403.1:0-1766 GCA_046094945.1 Planctomycetia bacterium
CGGCGACGCGGCCGGCACAGGCGCGCTGCTGAGCACGCGCAGGCGCACCAGCGGCACGTCGGGGCAGGCAGCGCGCAGCACGGCCAGCAGGCGCGGGGCGTGGAACTGGGCGATCTCCTCGCGCAGCGCGGCCGAGGCCACGCCCACGTCGAGCACGCCGCCCTGCAGGCGCTCCAGCCGCGCCTGGCCGCGCCAGGACGGCTCGAGGGCCTGCTCGAAGGCAGCCTGCAGCGCCGCCGAGACACGCTGGGACGGCAGCCCCAGCCCCTGGAGCGCAGCCGACACCAGGCTGCCCACCTGCTGCTCGCGACGCCGTCCGCGCACGGCTACTCCAGCGCGATCGGCATGATCACGTAGACGTAGTCGTCGCCGTCCGTGAGCTTGCCCGGGGCCTTGCCGCTGGTGAACTCGAAGCGCACCTTCGCCTGCGGCTCCATCTCCTTGAGTGCCTCGAGCAGGTAGGCCGGGTTGAAGCCCATGCGCTCGCCGGGGCCGTCGTACTCGACGGGCAGCTCGACCTTGGCCTCGCCCACCTCGGCGGCACGCGAGCGCAGCGTCAGCAGGTTGCGCGCCACGTCCACCTGCACGCTCATGGCCTCGCGCGTCGTGAGGATGGCCGTGCGGCGCAGCGCCGTGGCCAGCGCCCCGGCCTCCACCGCGAAGGCCTTGTTCGAGGGCTTGGGGATCACGTCCTCGTAGACGGGGAAGGTGCCGTCGATCAGGCGCGAGATCACCAGCGCGTTGCCGGTGCGGAACATCACCTGCCGCTCGTGCAGCGCCAGGCTCACCTCGCCGCCGTCCGGCACGACGCGCTCCAGCAGGCTCAGGGCCTTGGGGCCCACGATCACCTTGACCTCCTTGGCCACCGCCGTGGGCAGGGTGTGCGTGGCGCGCGCCAGGCGGCGGCCGTCGGTGGCCACCAGCTCGAAGGTGCTGCCGGCCACGCGGAACAGCACGCCGTGCAGCGCGAAGCGGCCCGCTTCCTTGGCCGTGGCGAACACCGTGCGCCGGATCATGGCCTTGAGCTCGGCGCCCGGCAGCTTGACGCCGCCCTGCCCCGGGAACACGGGCATGTCGGCCACGTTGCGCGCGTCCTCGCCGCGCACGCGGAAGTGGTTGCGCCCGCTCTGCAGCGCCAGCGAGCCGTCGGCCTCGGTGATGGTGACCTCGTCCTGCTCGATCTCGCGCAGCACCGACAGCAGGCGCGCGGCGGGCACCACCAGCGTGCCCTCCTCCTTCACCTCGGCGTCGGGCAGCGCCAGCACCACCCCCACGTCCAGGTCGGTGGCCTCCAGCGTCAGGCCCTTGCTGCGCTGGGCGCGCAACGTGACGCACTCCAGCAGCGGGTTGGTGCTCTTGGTCGAGGCCACGCTGGCCGCATGGCCCACGTTCTCGAGCAAGGCCGGGGTGGCGATCGCAACCTTCATGGCGGGCTCCTCGGTGCGACGCGCGAGCCGCGCGCGGCGCCATCAGCAGGCAGGACAGGGGCAGCCTCGGCGGGCCGCGTGCGGGCGCCTCTCGGGCGCCCGACGGCAGTTCGTCAGGGGCTGGGGGAACGGGTGGACGGGCGTCGTCAGGGGTCGTGAAACCGCCCTCCGGCACGCCTCGTCCCGGGGGCACCCAAGAAGCCCAGATTCTACGCGTGACGGGCCTTGGGCGGAAGCCCATCCCCAGCCTGAAGAAGGCCAGAAATGGCCCCTCGGGAGGCCCCTTGCGCAAGGCATCTCGACGTCGGCCCGCCGCCGCCCCCGGCGCGTGCCTAGGAC
>JBJTIJ010000404.1:0-1672 GCA_046094945.1 Planctomycetia bacterium
GGGGCGGGCCGGGGGGCTGGCCGCCCTCCCCGCGCTGCGCGCGGTGGCGGCGCGGGGGCGGGGGTCGGCCGCGGGGCGGGCCCGGCCCGGGCCCGTGGCCGGCCCGCGGCCGCCGGCGGGCGCCGACCCGCTGGCGGCAGCGTGCCGGCACCGTCCACGGGCAGGCCCAGCCGCGCTGCCTCGCCACGCACGCGCGCGGCCAGCGCGCGCAGCGCGGGCAGGTCGGCCTGCCCCCCGGCCAGCGCCTGCCCGCTGCCGTCGGGCTCGATCACCACGCGCGCCTCCCAGCGCAGGCAGCCCGGCAGCAGGCCGGCCAGCAGCGCCGCCAGCAGCAGGCCCGGGGCGGCCCGCGCCACGCGCACCTAGCGCAGGTCCTTGAGCGCGCCCGGCTCCTCGCCCAGCCGCACCACCAGCGTGCCCAGCACGCGCGCGGCCGCCTCCAGGCACTCGGGCTGCAGCCGGTCGGCGTCATCGTCCACCGAGTGGTAGTCGGGATGCTCGCCGCGCGTGGCGAGGAAGAAGGCCGGCACGCCCTTCTCGGCGAAGGGCCAGTGGTCGCCGTACGGGCCCACGTCGTCCTCGGGCGTGACCTGCGGGCGCAGCGCCTCGGGCAGCGCGGCCAGCAGCCGCTGGCCCATGGGCGCGAAGCGCTTGACGCCCGCCAGCGTCAGCTCGGGCTTGCCGCGCCCCACCATGTCCATGTTGAGCACGCACACCACCGCGTCGTGGTCGAAGGGCAGGCCCTCGGCCAGGTGGCGCGAGCCCACCAGCCCCTGCTCCTCGGCGCCGAAGAGCACGAACAGCACCGTGCGCCGCGGCCGCCAGCGGTTCTCCTTGAGCACGCGCGCCAGGTGCAGCACCACCGCCGCGCCCGAGCCGTTGTCGTCGGCGCCGTTGTAGACGCGCCCCAGCGGGTCCACGCCCAGGTGGTCCATGTGCGCGCCCACCACGAGCACCTCGCCGCGCAGCGCCGGGTCGCGGCCGTCGATGCCGCCCAGCGCGTTGTGCCCGGTGGCGTCGGCCTTGGCCTCCACCTTGGTGGCCAAGCGCACCGTCACGCCCAGCCCACGGGCCGGCGCGGGCTTGGCGCCCTCGGCGTCCAGCGCCGTGCGCGCCGCCTCCACCGTGCGCGGGCCCTCGCCGGGCGCGGCCGCCAGCCAGGCGTCGGCATGCGCGCTGCCCACCCACAGCGCGGGCAGGCCCGCGCGGAAGACGCGGCCCTGGATGGTGCCCTGCACCGGCTTGGCGCCCTCCACCACGAGGAAGCCGGCCGCGCCCCGCTCGGCGGCCAGCGCGCTCTTGGCACCGATCTGGCGCTCCTCCTGCAGCTGGGCTGCACGCGCCTTGGGTGCCCCGCGCAGCGCCAGCACCACCTTGCCCTTCACCTCGGCACCGGCGTAGTCGTCCCAGCCCAGGTCGGGCCGCGAGATGCCGTAGCCCACGAACAGCACCTCGCCCTCCACCTCGCCCGAGCCCGAGAACGAGAGGTCGACGAAATCGGCGCCGAAGGCCAGTGCCTTGCCCGCGGCCGAGAGCGCGGCCGCCGAGGTGTGCGTCACGAGGAAGCGGAAGGGGTCGAGGTAGGTGCCGGCGGGGTCCTTGGGGAGCAGGCCCATGGCGCCCAGCTGCTGCGCCACCCAGGCCTCGTGGCGCCGCGCGTGCCTCGTAGCAC
>JBJTIJ010000405.1:0-9743 GCA_046094945.1 Planctomycetia bacterium
GGGGCCGCACGGTGCCGCACGGGACCGTGGGCGGCCGGGCCCGGCCCGGCCCGGGCTGCCGGGGCCGTTGCGCGCACCCTGCCGGGCCACCTCGGCGGACCGCCGGCGCACACGAACAGGGGTGCCGCCCGCAGGAGGACATGGCCTCATTGACCCCAACCCATGGGGGCAGAACGCTTGGAGGGGACGCAAGTCGCGTTAGGTTCCTGCCGATCTCCTGCGGGAGACGGCGTGGAGGGCTGGCCGCGACCCCGTGGCCTGCCCCCGCGACGCCAGGTTGCGGCCTGTCACGACCCCGAGCGGGTGACTCGGGGCGGGATGGGCGGCGGTCATTTCCAAGGCGTTCAGGGGCCCCAAGGGCCTCGAGGAGCAAGGATGGGCAACTTCGAGAAGCTTTCCGTGCTGGTCATCGTGGTCATCATCGTGATGATCCTGGTGGTGGCGATCTACGAGTGGACGGGCTCGCCCGACGAGGCGAGCACCGACCCGGCCTCGACGACGGCGGCCAGCGCCCCGGTGGCGCCGCCCGACCCGTTGCTCTCGCCTGCCGGCGCCCTGCCGCCCGGCGCGCCCCTGCCCGTCGCCGGCGGTCCCGGCAGCCTGACGACCCCGACGGCTCCGCTGGCCGCGGCCTCGGGTGCCAAGGCCCCCGGCGCCGGCGACCCCGCCGCCTGGTGGGACAGCACGAAGCTCATCCCCGAGGGCGCCACCCCGGCGGCCCCGGCCGGCACGACGCCCGCGGCGGCCGGCGTGGCCGGCCCCGCCCTGCCGGGCACGGCCCCGGCCGACCCCCTGCTGGCCGGCACGGCCGCGCCGGGCGCTGCGGCGGCTGCGACGGCGGGCGAGATGGCCGAGACCACGCACGTGGTGGCCTCGGGCGACACGCTCGGCGGCATCTCGAAGAAGTACTACGGCAAGGCCTCGCTCTACCCCCGCATCGAGGAGGCCAACCCGGGCGTCTCGGCCCGTGACCTGCGCGTGGGCATGAAGCTCAAGATCCCCGCCATGAAGACGGACGGCAGCAAGCCCGCGGTCGAGCTGGCCAGCGCGACCACGACGGGTGCCAGCAGCGAGCCCGAGGCCGTGAAGGACGGCCCGGTGCCCGGCAAGGAGTACAAGGTCAAGTCCTCCGACACGTGGGAGCGCATCAGCAAGGCGGCCTACAAGACCTCCGAGCGCTGGCCCGAGATCTACATGAAGAACATGAAGCTCACGCCCAGCCCGAAGGACCTGCGCGCCAACCTGGTGATCATGATCCCCAAGTGAGCGCGCAGGCCTGCGCCACGGCGCGGGCCCACGAGCCTTCCCTGCAGGGCGCGCCGACTGGCGCGCCCTGCTTCATTTCCCCGCCTCGCTTCCCCGCTGCATCCACGGGGCGCGCGCAGGGGCGGGTGCCGGCCCCACGCGATCCTGCTGCAGGCGCGTCCCCGTAGGATCGCGCCCATGCCCATCCAGGACGTGCAGGCGGGAGGCGGCGGCGCGGCCGGGGCCCTGCTGCGCGCGGCGCTCGCGCCTGCCGCGTGGGCCTTCGGGCTGGCGGTGGCGTGGCGCACGCGCGCCTACGATCGCGGCGGCCGGCGCGTGGAGCGGCTGCCCGTGCCGGTGGTGTCGGTGGGCAACCTCGTGGCGGGCGGCACGGGCAAGACGCCGGTGACGGCGCTGCTCGTGCAGCGGCTGCGCGCGCTGGGCCGGCATCCCGGCGTGCTCGCGCGCGGCTACGGGCCGCGCGTGGCCGGGGGCCTGAGCGACGAGGGGGCGGTGCTGGAGGCGCTGTGCGGGCCGGGGCTGCCGCAGCGCGAGGACCCCGACCGCGTGCGGGGCGGGCGTGCGCTGCTGGCCGCGCCCGGCGCGCCCGACGTGCTGCTGCTCGACGACGGCTTCCAGCACCGGCGCCTGGCGCGCGACCTCGACCTCGTGCTGCTGGACGCCACCTGCCCGTGGGGGCACGGCCACCTGCTGCCGCGCGGCCTGCTGCGCGAGCGGCCGCGCGCGCTGGCCCGCGCGCACCTCGTGGCGCTCACGCGCTGCGAGCAGGTGGAGCCGGCCGTGCTGGCGGCGCTGGAGCGCGAGGTGGCCGGGCACACGCGCGCGCCCGTGCTGCGCCTGGCGTTCCGCCCGCGGCACGTGGAGGTGGCCGGGCGGCGCGAGCCGCCGGGCTGGCTGGCGGGCAGGGCCGTGCTGGCGCTGGCGGGGGTGGGCCGGCCGCAGGCCTTCCGCCGCACGCTGGAGGCGCTGGGGGCCGAGGTGCGCGCCACGCGCTTCCTCGCCGACCACGGCGCGCTGCCCCCCGGCGGGCTGGAGGACGTGCTGGCGCAGGCGCAGCGCGTGGGCGCCGCCTGCGTCGTCACCACGCGCAAGGACGCCGTCAAGCTGGCCGCGCCGCTGCCGCCGGCGCTGGCCGTGCTGGACATCGAGGCCGAGCTGCTGGCGGGCGAGGCGCCGCTGGCCGCGGCGCTCGCGCGCGTGCTGGCGCCGCCGTCCGCGTAGCCCCGTCCGCCGGGCGCCCCGGACTGCCGCCTGCTGCACGGCACGGGCGGCGTGCCACGTCCCGCGCGCGACTTGCCGCGCGCCACGTCCCCGCTCAGTCCTTGCTGATGTCCTCGAGCGCGTCGGTGCGCTCCTGGTGCAGCAGGTGGCGGAAGCCCTCCAGCGTGGGCGCCTGGCTGCCCTGCTGGGCCGCCTTGACGCGCTCGACCACGTAGAGCTCCTCGCGGCGCGTGCTCTGCGTCTCGGCCATGATGCGCATCGACCAGAAGGCGCTCTTGACGTCGAAGTCGCCGCTGAGGTCCACCTTGTCCTTCTGCAGCAGCAGCGGCGTCACGCCCTCGACCTGGTTCACCTGGTTGACGTCGGTGAAGGGGTTGCCCTGCTTGGCCTGCTCGCCGGAGGTGTCCTTGCCGGCGTCCTTGCCCGTGTCCTTGGAGGCGCCGTCCTTGCCGTCGTCTTCCTCCTCGCCCTCGCGGCGCTCGACGATGCGCTCGGCGATGGTCTCGTCGCTGGGGAAGAAGGCGCGCAGCACGACGAGGTCGGCCGTGTTGAGGTTCACCTTGCCCGGCCCGTAGACCGTCAGGTAGCGCGCGAGGCCCGGGGCCACGTCGTCGGCGTCGCGCTGGTCGGAGAGCAGCGGGCCCCACTTGGGGTTGGCGAAGGCCAGGTCTTCCAGCAGCAGGAAGCCGCGGCTGTCGGGCGTGCTGGGCTTGGGGATCTGGCCGCGCGCCTTCTTGCCGCTGAGGAAGCCGATGGCGTCGTCGACCAGCTCGCGGGCCAGCGTCTCGTCGATGGCCTCCTTGCTGTCCTGGCGCGCCAGCACCAGCAGCCGCACGAGGCGCTCGCGCATGGCCTCGCGCCGCTCGCCGGCCGGCGCGCGCACGAGGTTGAGCACGTTGAACTTCCCCGACTCGTCGAACACGCGCGTGGAGAGCGAGACCTCGGTGTCGCGCTCCTGCCGCTCCTGGATCGACTCGTCGAACATGGTGTCGTAGAGGCTGTCGACCTCGTCCTCGGTGGCGTCCTGCTCGAGGCGCGCCAGCACCAGCTCGAACTGCCCGTCGATGGCGTTCTCGATGGCCAGCTGGTCGACCACGTTGCGCGCCGTGCGCGCCTCCAGCCCCACCTGCCGCGCGTAGTGCTCGGCGAAGGGGGCGATGATGAGCACCAGCAGCAGCACGATGAGCAGCGCGATGCCGCGCTCGCCGTCGCGGCGCCGGGCCGCGGCAGCCACGCCGGGCGCCCGGGACGCTGCGGCCGCGGGCCGGCCGGCAGGGTGGGCCGCCGCACGCCCGGCGGGGCGGCAGCGCGGCGGGCAGGCGGTCGGTCGGGGGGCCATGGGTCTTGGACGCCGGGGGACGCGTCCACCCTACACGCCCGCCTGCGGGCCGGCGCCGGGGGCCTACGTGCCGCGGCGCAGCAGCAGGCGGTCGCGCCCGCCGGGGGCCGCATGCACGTGCAGCACCAGCTCATCCCGGCCGTCGCCGTCGAGGTCGGCGGCCTGCAGGTCGAGCTCCTCGCCGGGCGCCAGCGCCGGGATCTCCAGCGCGCGCGCCTGCGCGGCCCACACGCCCGTGGCCGTGCCCGCGCGCACCGCCAGGCGGTCGGGGCCGGTGCGGATGACGAGCTCCTTGCGCCCGTCGCCGTCGAGGTCGCCGGAGAGGCCCAGCGTGAAGGAGCGCGTGACGTCGAGGTTGCCGGCGTAGCCGAAGCGGATCTTCACGCCCACGTCGCTCTCCACCAGCCCGTCGGGCTGCGGCGGGTAGGACGGCAGGCCCTCGGGCGTGGCGCGCTGCAGGAAGGCGCGCGTCTTGGCCGTGACGCGCCCCGAGGAGAGCGCGCGCATCACGTTGGGCCCGTCGATCTCCATCGTGGTCACCACCACGTCCAGCCGCCCGTCGCCGTCGAGGTCCACGAAGGCCGGCTCGAGGCTGAAGCCCGAGAGCTTGAGGAAGGCGAAGGGCGGGCGCAGGTCGCCCGCCGGCGGCGGCGCGGGCACGCCGGCGGCGTCGCGCGCGGCGCTGGGCAGGCGGAAGAAGGCCAGGCGCAGCTCGCGGTTGTCGCCGTCGCCGTGCAGCACCTCGGGCACGCCGTCGCCGTCGAGGTCCAGCAGGCGCCGCTGGCCGCTGGCGGGCAGGAAGGCGAGGTCCCACGTCGCGGCGGCCGTGCCCTGCGTGCGGCGCAGCTCGTCGCCGGCGAGCGACCACAGGGCGGGGGCCTCGCCGGGCGGCGTGCCGCGCGCGCGCAGCGCCAGCACGTGTGGCAGGCCCTCGGTCACCACGGCCTGGTCCTCCAGGAAGGGGCCGGGCGCGGTGGTCAGGCGCGCGGGCTGCGCCGCCAGCGGCGTCACGCCCTGCGGGCCCACGAGGCCCCAGCCGCCGGACACCGGCGCCAGGTGCGCGGGCTCCTGCGCGCTGGGGTGCGGGTGCAGGCCGGTGAAGACCGCCTTCTCGCCGTCGGCCCAGCCCAGCCCCTGCGTGCCGGCCACGGGCTGGGCGGGCCCGCCGTCCAGCGGCACGCGCAGCGTGGCGCCCGCGGCCAGCACCAGCAGGCCCGGCGGCGCGCCGCGCGCCACGTCCACGAAGCTGCTGCCCGCGGGCAGCGCCAGCCGGGGGCGCGGGGCGGCCCCCGGCAGCGCGCCGCGCGCGCCGGGCCACACCAGCACCTCGCGGCCCGCCAACGCCAGCAGGTCGTGCACGCCGTCGCCGTCCACGTCGGCCACGCGCAGGCCGCCCACGCTGGCCGGCGCCTCCAGCGCCAGCGGCGCGCCCGCCGCGGCCGGCTCGCCGGGCTCGCCGCGCGCCGCGCCCGGCGCGAGGGCCAGCGCCAGCATGGGCAGCAGCGCGCGCAGCATGCGCGGTGAGGCGGCGCGGCGCGGGCTCATCGCGGCCCCCGCGGGGCCAGCACGAACAGCTCGTCCTCGCCCCACAGCACGGCCTCGCTGCGGCCGTCGCCGTCGAGGTCCTCCAGCAGGGCGGCGGGCGCCACGGCGCGCGGCAGCGCCACGCGCGCCAGCAGCGGCGTGCTGTAGCGCAGCGGCTCGCCGGGCTCGCCTGCCGGGCGCCGCTCGCCCTTGAGCACCTCCACGCCCGAGAGGGTGCCGAGGTCGAGCAGGTCCTTGAGGCCGTCGCCGTCGAGGTCGCCGCCGAGGAAGGTGCTGCTGCCGAACTTGTTGGAGAGCGCCTGCTGCGCGGGGTAGGTGCGCGCGGCGGTGAAGAAGGGCTCGGGCACGTAGCGGCGCGCCTGCCGGTCGAGGCGGAAGCCCACCAGCGTGATGGTGGGGTCCTTGCCCATCACGTTGCGCACGAGGTCCGCCGCCGAGCCGCGGATGGCGTCGCAGGCGTAGTCCAGCCCGCCGTCGCCGTCCAGGTCCACGAAGGTGGGGTGCAGCGCCACGCTCTCGGTGTCGATGCGGCCCTCGGGCTGGCGCAGCGTGCCGGAGGCGTCGGCGATGGGGCCGGGCAGGTACCAGAGGGTGGTGCGCATGCCCCCGATCTTGTCGCGCCGCCCCGTGACCAGCGTCACCAGCAGGTCGGTGGTGCCGTCGCCGTCGGCGTCGGCGAGGTTGAGGCGCGGGCTGCGCACCTCCTCGGGGGCGAGGTCGGCCGGCGGCTCCAGGAAGCGCAGCGCGATGCTGCGCGCGGGCTCGCGCGCCGTCGCGCCGGCCGCGTCGCCCGCCTCCGGCGCCAGCACGTCGTAGGCGCGCAGCACGCGCTCGCGCAGCTCGACCAGCTCCTTGCGCCGGTCGCCGTCGAGGTCGGCGGCCACCAGCGTGGGCACGTAGGTGGTGCGCTGCACCACCTGCTCGAGGCTGGTGCCGGCGGCGTGGCCCACGCGCACGGCCAGGCGCGTGCGGCGCACGGGCTCGCCGGCGGCCCCGCCGCCGTGCAGCACCAGCACGCCGCCGGCTGCATCCGCCGCCGGCAGCCACAGCTCGTCCCTGCCGTCGCCGTCGAGGTCGGCCACGCCGTCCCAGAAGGCCAGCGCGCGCCCGGGGCTGCGCACCAGCAGGGTGGGCGTGTCCAGGCCCGCGCGCGCGGGCAGGCGCGTGCCGTCGGGGCCCAGCTCGACCACGCCCGTGGGGCCCAGGAAGCGCAGGCGCACCTCGCCGCCGGGCCCGAAGCGGCCCACGGCCAGCGCGCCGGCCCCGGCCAGCTCGCCCTCGCAGGGCAGGCGCGTGCGCAGCTCGCCGGGGAAGTAGGCCGCCGCGTCGGGCGTGGCCGGCGTGCGCAGCAGCAGCACCTCGGAGCTGCGCCCCTGCTGGCCCTCCAGCAGCAGCACGAGGTCCTTGCGCCCGTCGCCGTCCAGGTCGATGGCGCGCACCACCTTCACCACGCCGCCGGCGCCGAGGCGGTGGCGGCCGATCTCGCCGGCCCAGGCGGGCCGCGGCGCCCGCGACACGAGCAGCAGCAGCGCCAGCGGCAGGGCCAGCAGCAGCGACGGCAGCGGCGCGGCCTGCAGGCGGGGCATGGCGCGGATGCTACCCGCCCGGCCGGGCGCGCTCACACCTGCAGGTCGCGGCGCCCCAGCGCGCGGCAGGCCAGCAGCAGGCACAGTGCGCTGGTGGCCACGGCCAGCAGCACCGCGTGCGAGGCCAGCGCCGGCTCCCAGCCCTCGCTCAGGCCGCGGCCCAGCTTGCCCACCACCTCGCGCAGGCGCCCGGCGGGCCACGGGAAGAGCAGCCGCAGCAGGTCCGGCGGCAGGCCCAGCAGCAGGTCGGCGAGCTTGAGTGCGGCGAAGGCCAGGAAGGCCGTGCACAGCGCGCCCACCACCTGCAGCACGAGGCAGGAGACCAGCAGGCCCAGGCATGCGCTGGTGGCCAGCGCCAGCGTCTCGGCCAGCGCCGTGTCGGCGAGGTGCGCGGCCATCGTGCCGGCCGTGGCGTGCACCGTCACCAGCGGCTCGCCGCCGAAGCCCTCCGAGGTGAGCAGCACGTCGCCCAGCGGGCCCGACAGGCGCGCCGTGCCCAGCGCCACCAGCACCACGCCCAGCGCGAAGGCCAGCGCGCACAGGGCCAGCGCCGCCGCCTTGGCCAGCACCCAGTCGCTGCGCCGGTAGGCGTGCGGCAGCAGCATCTTGAGCGTGCCCTGCGAGGCCTCGCCGGCGAAGGTGACGGCGCCCAGCACCAGCAGGAACACCTGCGCCACGGTGAAGCCTGCGCCCAGCATGCGCGTGGCCACCGTCCACGGCGTCTCGCCCGGCAGCGGGTCGTGCAGCAGGCCCACCAGCGCCGTGAGGGCCAGCGAGGCCAGCAGGCCCACGCGCACCAGCCGCGCGGTGGCCAGCTTGAGCAGCTCGAGTGCCACCAGCCGCGCCACGCGCGCCAGCGCGGCAGGGTCCAGGGCCAGCACCAGCGCCAGCAACAGCCACGGCAGCGTGGCGGCCCACGCCGGCGACAGCACGGGCGCGAGCAAGCCGGCCTGCAGCGTGCGCCAGCCCACGGCCAGCAGCGCCAGCGCGGCCGCCCCGGGCAGGGCCTGCGCCAGCAGGCGCTGCGCGCGGGCCGGGCCCGCCGCAGGCCAGGCCAGCCACAGGCCCACCAGCCCGGCCAGCAGGGCGTGGCCCGCCATGCCCAGCGGCTGGCCGCAGGCGGCCAGCGCGCGCTCCAGCACCAGCGCCCAGGCCAGCAGGGCCTGCAGCGCGGGGCGCAGCGGGCGGGGCAGCCAGCGGCTCATCCCATCACCCCCTCGGTCTTGTCCAGGAAGTAGCGCTCGAGGCTGGCGCGCTGCGGCTCGAGCCGCTCCAGCGGCAGGCCCGCGGCCAGCAGCACGCGCTGCAGCTCGCCGGCCAGCGCGGCCTCGCCCGTCACGCGCAGCGTGCCGTCCTCGTCGCGCACGGGATGCGCCGCCGGCAGCCGCTCCTGCAGCAGCGCCAGCGCGCGCACGTTGTCGGCCGTCTCCAGCCGGAAGCCGCTGACGGCCTCGCCCAGCAGGCGCGCGATCTCGCCCTCGGCCACCATGCGCCCGCGGTGCACGATGCCCACGCGGTCGCACAGCAGCTGCACGTCGTGCAGCTGGTGGCTGGAGAGGAAGAAGGTGACGCCGCGCTCGCGCTCGCGGCGCACCAGCTCGCGCATCTCGCGCATGGCGGCCGGGTCCAGGCCGTTCATGGGCTCGTCGAGCACCACGAGGTCGGGCTTGCCCAGCAGCGCCTGCGCGATGCCCAGCCGCTGGCGCATGCCCAGGCTGTAGCCGCCCACGGCGCGGTCGCGCGCGTGCGACAGGCCCACGGCCTCCAGCAGGCGGTCCACCTCCTGCGCCTCGGCGCGCGCCAGGCGCGCCAGCAGGGCCAGGTTCTGGCGGCCCGAGAGCGCGGGGTAGAAGGCCGGCACCTCCACCAGCGTGCGCAGCCCGCGCGCGGCGCGCAGCCGGTCGTGGGCCAGGTCCAGCCCGTGCAGGCGCACGAGCCCGGCGCTGGGCGCCACCAGCCCGGCCACGATGCGGATGAGCGTGGTCTTGCCCGCGCCGTTGGGGCCCAGGAAGCCGTAGACGGCGCCGCGCTCGACGGTCAGGTCGATGCCCGCCAGCGCCAGCAGGCGCCCGTAGCGCTTCTCCAGCCCGCGGACCTCGAGGACCGGTGCGGTCACGCGCCTAGGCCGGCTTGCCCGGGCCCTGCGGGCGCGGCGCCCACAGGTCGTGGACCATGGAGTCGATCTCCTGCGCCACGGCCGTGCCCATGTAGAGCATCTCGTCGAGCCGCGTGCGCATGTCCTTGCACCAGGCGGCGTCCTTCACGCCCACGAGGTTGATCTTCACGTTGTAGGCCGCCACCGTGAGCGCGGCGCGGCACAGCGAGGCGCCGGCGGCGCCGTCGCTGGCGGCGTTCCTGTTGCCGCGCTCGACGGCCATCTTGGCCTGGCTGATGACGTCGAGCGCCACCTCCATCACGCGCAGCGGGGCCTCGCAGGCGCCCTTGAGCGCCGCCTGCAGCGCGGCCTCGCGCTGCGCCTGCTCGGCGGGCGTGGCACGCGGCAGCTTCATGGCCACGCTCACGGCGTCGTAGGAGCGCGCGTCCTCGTCGGCCAGCGCGAGGAAGGCCTTGCGGTGCTCCTCGCACTGCGTGGCGATCTCCTGCAGCAGCGCCTCGTGCGCGGCGTACTTGGGCCGGCCCAGGCTGAGCATGCACAGCATGCGCACCAGCGCAGCGCCCAGCGCGCCGGTGACGGCCGCCCCCGTGCCACCGCCCGGCGTGGGCTCGGCGCTGGAGAGGCGCTGCGTGAAGGTGTCCAGGTCGAGGGCCTGGAACGTGGCGGCGGG
>JBJTIJ010000406.1:0-4071 GCA_046094945.1 Planctomycetia bacterium
TACCACGGCAACTGGCTCGAGCGCTGGCTGCACGCCTGGCACGTGGGCGGGCACCTGCTGCTGTGGATCGTGGGCACCGTGGTGGCGGGCCTGACGGCCTTCTACATGGGCCGCGCCACCATCCTGACCTTCTTCGGCAGCTACCGCGGCCACGCGCACCCGCACGAGAGCCCGAAGGTGATGACGCTGCCGCTGCTGGTGCTGGCGCTGGTGAGCCTGGGCATCGGCTTCATCGGCCTGCCGGCCTTCGGGCCCATGCTGGGCCACCCGCTGCCGGAGGGCTACCACGGCAACTGGCTCGAGCGCTGGCTGCACGCCTGGCACGTGGGCGGGCCGGCCGAGCTGCACCTGTCGGTGGCGCTGATCTCGCTGGGCGTGGCCTTCCTGGGCCTGTGGCTGGCCTGGCGCACCTACACGCGCGCCCAGCCCGGCAGCGACCCGCTGCCGGCGCGGCTGGGCGGCATGTGGACCACGTGGAACAACCTCTGGTACGTGGACCGCTTCTACCTGTGGCTGGTCAAGGTGGTGCAGCAGGGCTTCGCCCGGCTGTGCTGGCTGGTGGAGCGCTGGGTGGTGATCCAGCTGCTCTACAACGGCACGGCGCGCCTGGGCCTCAAGCTGGGCGAGCGCCTGCGCCTGCTGCAGGGCGGCCGCCTGTCGGCCTACGTGACCTCCTTCGTGCTGGGCGCCGTGGTCGTCGCGGCCGCCGTCCTCTACGCGGTGCTGGCATGACGGCGTGCGCGTCCCGGGAGGCTGCGTGAACCCGCTGCTCCTCATCCTGCTCGCCCCGGCAGCGGCCACGCTGCTGCTCTTCTTCGTGGGCAGCGAGAGCAAGCGCACCGTGCGCACCGTGGCCACGCTGGCCGCGGGCCTCTCGCTGGCCGCGGCCGCCTGGCTGTTCCTGGGCTTCCACGACGCCCCGGTGGGGGCCTCGGCCGGCAGCCACGCCTACAAGCACGTGCTGAAGGTGGACTGGGTGCCCGCGCTGGGCCTGTCGTTCCACCTGGGCGTGGACGGCATGGGCGTGGCGATGGTGCTGCTGACGGCCATCACCTTCTTCACCGGCACGATGGTGTCCTGGCGCGTGCAGGTGCGCGTCAAGGAGTACTACATCAACCTGCTGGCGCTCGTGGTGGGCGTGTTCGGCGTGTTCATGTCGCTGGACCTGTTCTTCTACTACTTCTTCTACGAGCTGGCCGTCATCCCGATGTTCCTGCTCATCGGCGCGTGGGGCAGCACCACCAAGACGGTCGACCAGCGCTACGCCACGATGAAGCTGGTGCTGGTGCTCTCGGCGGGCGCGGCGCTGGCGCTGGTGGGCCTCATCGCCACCTACCTCGAGGCCGGCCGCATCCTGGGCGCCGGCACCTTCGACATGGTGCAGCTCGAGATCGCCTCGCGGCAGTTCAGCAGCGCCTTCCAGATGACCTGGTTCTGGCCCGTGTTCCTGGGCTTCGCCGCGCTGGTGCCCATGTGGCCGCTGCACTCGTGGTCGCCGGCCGGCCACGCCGCGGCGCCCGCCGCGGTGTCCATGCTGCACGCCGGCGTGCTGATGAAGCTGGGCGCCTTCGGCATCCTGCGCCTGGCGCTGACGTGGTACCCCGAGGCCGCGCACGCCTACCTGCCGTGGGTGGGCGTGCTGTGCTGCTTCAACATCCTCTACGGCGGCCTGGTGGCCGTCTCGCAGCGCGACATGAAGCTGGTGATCGGCTACTCGTCCTCCAGCCACATGGGCTACGTGCTGCTGGGCATTGCCTCGCTCACCGCGCTGGGCCTGGACGGCGCCGTGTTCCTGATGTTCGCCCACGGCGTGATGACGGCGCTGGCCTTCTCGCTGATCGGCTTCTTCTACGACCAGACGCACACCCGCATGCTCGACGACCTCGGCGGCATGATGAAGGTGATGCCCTTCGTGGGCACCTGCTTCGTGATCGCCTCGATGGCCTCGGCGGGCCTGCCGGGCTTCGCCAACTTCGTCAGCGAGCTGATGGTGATCCTCGGCGCCTGGCAGAGCACCACCATCTGGGGCAAGCTGCCGGCCATCCTGGCCGTGTGGGGCCTGGTGGTGACCGGCGTCTACCTGCTGCGCACCGTCAAGGACGCCTGGTTCGGCGAGCTCAACCCGCGCTGGCGCGGCCTGCGCGACGCGCGCACGGTGGGCGAGCGCGCGCCCTTCGTGCTGCTGGTGGCCGTGCTGCTGTTCTTAGGCTTCTGGCCGCGCCCCATGCTGGAGATGATCCAGCACGGCACCAAGCCGCTGATGGAGCGCATCGAGGCCACGCGCCCGGGCGGCGCGCACGCGCAGGCGCCGGCCGCGCCGGGCGATGCGAGCGCGCACGACGCCGCCGGCGCGGGTGGTGCGCACGCGGGCGGCGCTGCGCAGGAGGCGCGCTGACATGCAGCTCAACCTCCACCTGCTGCTGCCCGAGATGCTGGTGCTGGGCGCGGCGCTGGCCGTGATCGTAACCGAGCTGCTGCTGCCGGCCGGGCGCCGCGCCCAGGCCACGGCCTTCACCGCCTTCGCGGGCCTCTCCTGCGCGCTGGGCCTGCTGGTGAGCGGCTGGCTGGACGGCACCACGGGCAGCGCCTTCCTGCTGGTGAAGGACGGCGTGCACGTGACCGGCTGGCAGGTGGACGCCTTCAGCACCTTCACGCGCGCGCTGGCCGCCACGGGCGGCCTGCTGCTGGTGCTGCTCTCGGTGCCCTACACGCGGCGCATGGACCGCGGCCACGGCGAGTTCTATGCCGTGCTGCTCTTCGCGCTGGCCGGCGTGATGCTCACCAGCGGCGTGAGCGACCTGCTCTCGCTGTTCGTGTGCCTGGAGCTGGTGACGGTCTCCTCCTACGTGCTGGCGGCCTTCAAGCGCAACGACGTGCGCTCGACCGAGGCGGGCCTGAAGTACCTCGTGGTGGGCTCGGTGTCCTCGGCGCTGCTGCTGCTGGGCATCGCCTTCGTCTTCGGCGCCACGGGCACGCTCTCGCTGCACGGCCTGCAGGCCGCGGTGGCCGCCGGCAGCCCTGACAGCCTGCTGGTGCTGGGGTCAACGCTGCTGCTGGTGGGCATCCTGTTCAAGGTGGGCGTGGTGCCCTTCCACGTCTGGATCCCGGACGTCTACGAGGGGGCGCCCTCGCCGGTGACGGCCTTCCTCTCGACGGCCTCCAAGTCGGCCGGCCTGGTGCTGCTCATGCGCTTGGCGCAGGTGGTGCTGGTGCCGGCCACGGGCAAGGCCGAGGCCGCCTGGCTATGGCTGCTGGTGGTGCTGGCGGGCCTGACGCTGCTGCTGGGCCTGCTGGGCGCCATGCGCCAGCGGCACATCAAGCGCCTGCTGGGCTACTCGTCCATTGGCCACGCGGGCTACCTGCTCTCGGCCATCGCCGCCACCTCGGCGGCCGGCGCGCGGCCCGAGCAGGGCGTGACGGCCATCCTCTTCTACGTGGCTGCGTTCTTCTTCACCAACCTCACGGCCTTCGGCGTGGTGGTGCTGGTGGGCGGCTCGCCGGCGCCGGCCGGCGTGTCGCCGTGGGCGGGCTTGGCGCGCCGCTCGCCCTTCCTGGCACTGGCCATGGTGCTGGCGCTGCTCTCGCTGGCCGGCGTGCCACCGCTGAGCGGCTTCTTCGGCAAGTTCCTCGTGCTCAACAGCGTGATCGCCGCGGCCGCGCACCAGCCCCTGCTGTGGGTGCTGGCGGGCCTGGGCGCGCTGGGCATCCTGATCTCGCTGTACTTCTACCTCGTGTGGATCGGCGAGATGTGGTTCAAGGATCCGCCGCCCGAGCTGGCCGGGCAGCCCATCGCCGTGCCCGCCGCGGCGCGCCTGCTGCTGTGGGTGGGCATGCTGGCCATGCTGGGCATGGGCATCGCGATGGGCCCGGCCTACGGCTGGGCCGAGACGGCCGCGCGCGCCCTGCTGGCCAGCGCGCCCTAGGCGCGGCGCACCTGCTCGGTGCGCTTGCGCGTGCACGGATGCGGCGCACCTGAGCGCTGAGGGCAGCGCGCGCGCGCCACGGCCGCCCCTGCGCCCGGCTCCCGCCGGGGAGAGACGGGAGGAGGCGGGGCCCGACGGGGCGCGGGCC
>JBJTIJ010000407.1:0-8703 GCA_046094945.1 Planctomycetia bacterium
CTGCCCCCCATCCGCTTCGAGACGCACCCGTCGCGCTACAGGCACTGGAAGCTGTCCTTCGACGGCCCGGTGGCGCGCCTGGCCATGGACGTGCAGGAAGAGCAGGGGCTGCGCCCGGGCTACGTGCTCAAGCTCAACTCCTACGACCTGGGCGTGGACATCGAGCTGGCCGATGCCATCCAGCGCCTGCGCTTCGAGCACCCCGAGGTGCGTGCGCTGGTGGTCGAGAGCGGCAAGGGCCGCATCTTCTGCTCGGGCGCCAACATCTACATGCTGGGCCTCTCCTCGCACGCCTTCAAGGTGAACTTCTGCAAGTTCACCAACGAGACGCGCCTGGGCCTGGAGGACTACGCCGCCGAGTGCGGCGTGCGCACCATCGCATCGCTCAACGGGGTGTGCGCCGGCGGCGGCTACGAGCTGGCGCTGGCCTGCGACGAGATCGTGCTGCAGGACGACGGCAACAGCGCCGTGAGCCTGCCCGAGGTGACGCTGCTGGGCGTGCTGCCCGGCACGGGCGGCCTCACGCGCGTGGTGGACAAGCGCAAGGTGCGCCGCGACCGCGCCGACGTGTTCAACACCGTGGCCGAGGGCATCAAGGGCAAGCGCGCGCAGGAGTGGGGCCTGGTGGACGCCGTGGTGCCCGCCAGCCGCTTCGCCGCCACCGTGCAGGAGCGCGCCCGCAAGGCCGCCGAGCAGCCCGCCCCCCACGGGCGCGGCGGGGCCGGCGTGGCCCTCGAGCCGCTGGGCGGCAGCTACACCCCCACCGGCCTGCAGCACCGCCACGTGTCGCTCTCCATCGAGGGGCGCGTGGCCACGCTGCTCATCCGCGGCCCCGAGGCCCCGCCGCCGGCCAGCGCCGCCGCGGCGCGCGCGCAGGCCAACGACCTGTGGCTGTGGCGTTGCGCGCGCGAGCTCGACGACGCCCTGCTCGAGCTGCGCTTCAACCGCCTCGAGGTGGGCCTGGTGGTGGTCAAGACGCAGGGCAGCATCGACCAGGTGCTGGCCCACGACCGCTTCCTGGCGCAGCACGCCGGGCAGGACTGGTTCCTCTTCGAGGTGCGCCAGCAGTGGAAGCGGGCGCTCAAGCGCCTCGACCTCACGGCGCGCAGCCTCTTCGCGCTGGTCGAGCCCGGCTCCTGCTTCGCGGGCACGCTCTTCGAGGTGGCGCTGGCCTGCGACCGCGCCTACATGCTCGACGACCCGGCCAAGCCCAACCACGTGGCCCTCAGCGTGCTCAACCGCGGCGCCTACCCGATGTCCAACGGGCTCACGCGCCTGGCGACGCGCTTCCTGGGCGACGCGCAGGCCCTCGCGCGCGCCATGGCCGAGGACGGCCCCCACGACCCGCAGGCGGCCCTCGAGGCCGGCCTCGTGACGCTGGCGCCCGACGACATCGACTACGAGGACGAGGTGCGCATCGCCATCGAGGAGCGCGCCAGCCTCTCGCCCGACGCGCTCACCGGCCTGGAGGCCAACCTGCGCTTCGCCGGCCCCGAGACGCTGGAGACCAAGATCTTCGGCCGCCTCTCGGCCTGGCAGAACTGGATCTTCACGCGCCCCAACGCCACCGGCGAGCTGGGCGCGCTCACGCTGTACGGACGCCCGGAGCGCCCGGTGTTCGACTGGAGGAGGACCTAGCCATGGCGAACGTCGACCTCAACGCACGCATCCCCAACAACGTCGGCCTCAACGACGACAAGCGCCTGCAGCGCGCGCTGGAGGCCTGGCAGCCCAGCTACCTGCAGTGGTGGAACGAGATGGGGCCCGAGGGCTTCCAGGCCGACCAGGTCTACCTGCGCACGGCCGTGGACGTGGGCCGCGACGGCTGGGCGCACTTCGACTACGTGAAGATGCCCGACTACCGCTGGGGCATCTTCCTGGCCGAGCCCGGGGCGGGCCGCAAGGTGCCCTGCGGCGACACGGCCGGCACGGACGCCTGGCAGCAGGTGCCCGGCGAGTTCCGCAACGCACTGCGGCGCATCATCGTCACGCAGGGCGACACCGAGCCCGCCAGCGTCGAGCAGCAGCGCCTGCTGGGCCGCACGGCCCCCAGCCTCTACGACCTGCGCAACCTGTTCCAGGTCAACGTCGAGGAAGGCCGTCACCTGTGGGCCATGGTCTACCTGCTGCACTCCTACTTCGGCCGCGACGGCCGCGAGGAGGCCGAGGACCTGCTCAAGCGCCGCAGCGGCAACGCCGACTCGCCGCGCATCCTGGGCACCTTCAACGAGCCCATCGAGGACTGGCTGTCCTTCTTCATGTTCACCACGTTCACCGACCGTGACGGCAAGTTCCAGCTGCTGGCGCTGGCCGAGAGCGGCTTCGACCCGCTCTCGCGCACGACGCGCTTCATGCTCACCGAGGAAGCGCACCACATGTTCGTGGGCGAGACCGGCGTGGGCCGCATCGTGCAGCGCACGGCCGAACTGATGAACGAGCTCAAGACCGACGACCCGGCCCGCATCCGCGCGGCCGGCTGCATCGACCTGGCCACCATCCAGCGCTGGCTCAACCGCTGGTTCTCCTCCTCGGTGAACCTGTTCGGCGGCGAGGAGTCGTCCAACGCGGCGCAGTACTTCGCGCAGGGCCTCAAGGGCCGCTACAAGGAAGAGGAGAAGTACGCCGACCACCGGGCGCTCGACCAGGCCTACGAGATGGTGGTGCCCGAGGGCGAGCGGCTGGCCAAGCGCCAGGTGCCGCTGCGCAACGCCATGAAAGAGGTGCTGCGCGACGAATACGTGGGCGACTGCGAGTACGTGGAGCAGCGCTGGAACAAGATCCTCGAGAAGGCCGGGCGTCCCGAGCGCCTCACGCTGCCCAGCCGCCGCTTCAACCGCGAGGTGGGCCTGTACGCCGGGCGCCACTTCGACCCCGAGGGCAACCCGATCTCGGCGGCCCAGTGGGAGGCCCAGCGCGGCCGCTGGCTGCCCAGCACGCAGGACCGCGAGTTCGTCAAGAGCCTCATGACGCCCGTGCTGGGCGTGGGCCAGATCGCCTCGTGGATCGCCCCGCCGCGCATCGGCATCAACGGCCAGCCCTTCGAGTGGGAGTACGTGCGCTTCGACCGGGCCAGCATCGGCGTGGCCCTCGGCGGCAAGCCCTCGCTGGTGGCCTAGGCGCGCGGCGGGGCCGTACCCGCCGCGAGACCGTGCACGCTGCCCCGTGGCCAGCCGCCCGGGCCGGGCCCGGCTTGGCCGTGTCGCGCCCGCGGCGCGCCCGCGCCAAGCGGGCCGTGGCGGGCCTGCGCGCGCCGGCGCGTGCCTGCAAGCCCCCGCAAGCCCCCGCAAGCCCCTGCACGGCCCGACGTGACCTGCCGGGCCGTGGCGCCGCCTAGGGACTGGCGAGCCAGCCCCGCACCGCCAGGGCCAAGGCGGCCCATGCCAGCGAGGCCAGCGCCCAGCGCAGCAGGATGGTGCGCGCCTTGAGGCGCAGCAGGCCGGCCTCGCTGGCGTCCTCGACCGGCAGCACCCGGCCCTCGACCTCGCGCGCACCGCGCGCGGCGCGCGCCACTCAAGTCTTGGACTGCGCCTGCAGCAGGGCGAGGCTGGCAAACGATAGCAGGCCCACGGCGGCCGCCCACGCCAGCAGGCCCGCACGCTCCACCCCGGCGTAGGCACCCAGCGCCAGGCCGGCGGCCAGCGTCACGAGGCCGCCCAGCAGCCGCTTGCGCGTGCCGCCGCGGTCGAGGTTCACCACGCAGGCGCTCTCGCTCATGCCCGGCCTCCGGCGTCGCGGCCCGCCCCGGTGCCGGGGTCATGGGCGCGCAGGAACTCCCAGGAGTAGATGCCGCTGTCGTGGCCGTCGCTCAGGCCCAGCCGCAGCGCATAGCCGCCCACGGCCTCGGCGCCCGTCATGCGCACGTCCTTGCACTGGGCCCACAGCGGCTCGGGCACCTGACCCGGCCCGTGGCCGCGGCAGGCCGCGCACGGGCACACGAAGCGCAGGTAGCCGCCGTCGTAGCGCGTGGTGGCGCCGTCGGACCAGTCCACCTCGAGCAGGTTCTCGGGCAGCTTGACGCGCACGGCCACCGGGGTGCTGCTGGGCATGGCCGGATTCTGGCCGTCGGCCGCCCCACTGCCAGCGAAACCGTGGCAGGCTGCGCCTCGGGCCGCGGGGCGGGCCTGGCCGCGCGCAGGGGCTGGCCGCCCGCAGTGCGGGGCCGCGCGGGGTGCCTGGCCCACCGCAGTGCCTAGCCGCCCAGCTCGCCCAGCAGGAAGCAGAAGCGGTCCAGCACCTCGGCCTTGGCCTGCTTCATGGACGAGGCCCCGTGGCCCGACTCGCGGTCCAGGAACAGCAGGATGGGATGCGGGCTGCTGCTGGCCCGCTGCCACTGGGCCACGATCTTGCGCGCGTGAAAGGCGTTGACGCGGCCGTCGGCGAGGCCGGCCGTCACCAGCGCCGCCGGGTAGGCCGCGCCCTCGCGCACGTTGTGGTAGGGCGAGTAGGGCCGGATCCACGCGAACTGCTCGGCCACGTCGGGATCGCCGTACTCCTTGGTCCAGGCCTTGGCGTACTGGAAGCGGTGGAAGCGCAGCATGTCGGTGAGCGGCACGCTGCACACCACCGCGCGACACAGGTCCGGGCGCTGGTTGGCACAGGCGGCCACCAGCAGGCCGCCGTTGCTCCCGCCCATGATCGCCAGCCGCTCGCGGCGCGCCTTGCCGGCCGCCACGAGGCCGTCGGCCACCGCGATGAAGTCGTCGAACACGTTCTGCTTGCGCGCCAGCGAGCCCGCCTCGTGCCAGGCCTCGCCGAACTCGTCGCCGCCGCGCAGCGAGGCCACGGCATAGACGCCCCCCAGCTCGGCCCACAGGGCCATCGAGCGCGAGAAGGCCGGCACCACCCCCACCCGGAAGCCGCCGTAGCCATACAGGATGGTGGGCGCCGAGCCGTCCAGCGGCCGGTCCTTGCGGCGCAGCACCATCACCGGGATGCGCGTGCCGTCCTTGCTGGGCAGGTCCATGCGCTCGCTGGTGAGCTCGTCCACGCGCAGCGTCGTGGGCAGCATGCTGCGCAGCGTGGGCTCGTAGCGCGCCGTGGCGCCCGCGCCGCGCGCCGGCCGCGCCAGGTCCACCACCCAGGTGCCCAGCGGCACGTGGTAGGCCTCGAAGCTGAACCACAGGCGCGTGTCGCCCGGGCGCACCTTCACCTCGCGCACGCTGCCGGCGCCCGGCAGGTCCACCTCGCCCAGCGGGCTGCCGTCCAGCCCCACCACCACGATGCGCGAGGCCAGGTCCTCGCGCTTGAGCACGGCCAGCCGGTCGCGGGCCAGCACCGCCTGCTCGATGACGGCCTCGCCCTCCGGCACGATCGTGCGCCAGTCCTTGGGGTCCTGGGCCTGCCCGCGCGGGGCCGTGCAGATGCGCCGGCGCGGCGCCTGCCAGTCGGTGTTGAGCACGTAGAGGTCGCCGACGCGGTCCACGTAGGTGCGCGAGTCGTTGCCCACCAGCACCGGCTCCAGGCGCGGCGCGCCGCCGGCGAGGTCCACCTCGAAGGTGTCCAGCCCCTCGTAGGGGATGCCGCGCACCACGAACAGGTGCTGCTCGTCGGTGCTGGTGCCCACCCACGACGACTCGATCATCGGGCGGCCCTGCCCGTACACGACGGGGTCGTCCTGCACCGCGCTGCCCAGCACGTGCAGGCGCACGCGCCGGTGGTACTGGCGCTCGGCCTCCGGCACGTCGTCCGGGTCGGGCAGGCGCGAGTAGAGGAACGCCTTGCTGTCGGGGCGCCAGGCCACGCTGGTGAACTTGGTGCGCGTGATGCGCTCGGGCAGGTCCTTGCCGGACTCGAGGTCGCGCACGTAGAGCGTGAGGTCCTCGCTGCCCTTGCTGTCGCGGCCGTAGGCCAGCCAGCGGCCGTCGGGCGAGGGCCACCAGTCGCCCAGCCCCTCGGTGCCGTCCGCGCTCCACGTGTTGGGGTCGAGCACCACCTGCGGCGCCTCGTCGCGGTCGGCCGGGCGGCGGTAGAGCGCCTCGTGGTTCTGGCCCGGCGCGCGGAAGGTGTGGAAGGCCCAGCCGCCGGCAAAGGTGGGCAGCGACTCCATGCCACCGAGGTCCAGCTCGCGCTCGAGCCGCTCCTTGAGCTCGGCCCGGCGCGGGAAGGCATCCAGCCGGGCGCGCAGCAGCGCGGCCTGCGCGCGGTCCCACGCCTCCACCTCGGGCGCCTCGTCGTCCGCCAGCCAGCGGTACGGGTCGGGCACCTCCTGCCCGTGCAGGACGTCGCGCACGTCGGTGCGGCGCGTCTCGGGATAGGCCGGGCGCGCCGGGCCAGGTGCCGTTGGCTCCTCCGGGGCGGCCGTGGCACTGGTGCACAGCGCTCCCAGCACGGCCAGGGGTGCGATGCGGCGGGCGAGGGTCATGGCAGCCGCCTCCGGGGCGCGAGGGCCGAGGGTACCCACGGCCCATGGCTGCGCCCCTCCCGCACCCCGTCCCGCTGCTGGCAGCCCGCTGGCCCAGCGCGCAGGAGGCGTCCCGGGCGCTGCTCTTCCAGCCCGTGGCCCTCGGCCCCCTGACGGCCACCAGCCGCACCTGGGTGCCGGCCATGGTGCCGTGGCGCGCCACCGAGGACGGGCTCGTCACCGGGCAGAACGTGGGCTGGTACGCGCGATTTGCCGCCGGCGAGCCCGGCGTGCTGGTGGCCGAGGCCACCGGCATCCGCGACGTGCCCAGCGGCCCGCTGCTGCGGCTGGGCCACGACCGCTTCGTGCCCGGCATGGCCCGGCTGGCCGAGGCAGTGCGCGCAGCCTCGGGCGGCCGCACGCGCTTCCTCGTGCAGCTGATCGACTTCCTCGCCGTGCGCCGCCGGCCCACCGACGAGGCGTGGTTCGGCCGCCACCTCGCCATCACGCCGGCGCTGCGCGAGCGGCTGTGCAGTGCCACCGGCGAGACCCGCTGGCGCGGTGCCGCCGAGGGCGACGTGCGGGCCTGGCTGCTGGCGCAGCCCGACAGCGTGCGCGAGCCGCTGCTGGAGGCGCGCGACCTGGAGTCGTGGCGCTACGGCTACCGCGAGCGCGTCACCGACCTGCACCTGCCCCACGTGCGCGACCTGCCGCAGCGCCTGCCGGCTCTGTTCGCCGACGCGGCGGCGCGCGCGCAGGCCGCAGGCCTCGACGGCGTCGAGCTGCACTTCGCCCACGCCTACACGCTGGCCTCGTTCCTCTCGCGCACGAACGACCGCAGCGACGGCTACGGGGGCAGCCCCGAGGGACGCCGGCGGCTGGCGCTGGAGGTGATCGCCGCCGTGCGCGCGCGCGTGGGCCAGGGCTTCTGCGTCGGCGCGCGCTTCCTGGGCGACGAGGTGATCGCGGGCGGCAGCCGCGTGGAGGACGCCGTGGGCCACGGCGTGGCCTTCGCGCAGGCGGGCCTGGACTTCCTCTCGCTCTCCAAGGGCGGGCGCTTCGAGGACGCGCGCCAGCCGCGCGTGGGCGAGGCGGTCTACCCCTACACCGGCCCCAGCGGCCACGAGTGCATGCCCACGGTGCGCATCGACGCGCGCGGGCCTTTCGGGCGCAACGTGCACCTGGCGGCCGCCGTGCGCGCAGCCGTGCGCCAGGCCGGCCTGCAGGTGCCGGTGGTGGCCGCCGGGGGCATCGCCACCTTCGAGCAGGCCGAGTCCATCCTGCAGGCCGGCGAGGCCGACCTCGTGGCCAGCGCGCGCCAGTCGCTGGCCGACCCTGACTGGTGGAAGAAGATGCGGCTGGGCCGCGGCGGCGAGGTGCGCCGCTGCGAGTTCACCAACTACTGCGAGGGCCTCGACCAGGCCCACAAGCAGGTGACCTGCAAGCTCTGGGACAAGCCAGCCGCGGGCGGCGAGGCGCCCGGCGGCCTCTCGCACGACGGCCGGCGCGCGCTGCTGCCGCCACCGTGGCAGCCCTGAGCGCAGGCGCTCAGCGCCGGCCGGCCTCGGCCAGCACGTAGACGGGCGCGCTGCCGAGCTCCACCTCGAGCCAGCCCTCGCTCACCTCGACGCTGCGGCGCCGCGGCTCGCCTGCGTCCAGCTGCAGCTCCTCCACCTCCACGCGGCCGCGCGGCAGCGGCACGCGCACCGCCACGCGCGCCTCGCGCTCGCCCGGCATGGCCGCCCAGCCGCGGGCAGGGTCGGGCAGCAGCACGGCCACCCACGGGCGCGGCTGGGCCTCGGAGAAGGTGAAGACCACCACCTCCCCGGGTCCGCCCAGCGGCGCCAGCGCGGCGGCCTGATGGCCCAGCGTGTGGCCGTGCAGCTGCCGCAGCGCATGCCACGCCGGCGTGGGCGCGCACGCGGGCGCCCCACCCGGCACCTGCACCGGGCGCACCAGCCCCTGCAGGCGCAAGGGCCCCGGCTCCTCGCCCGGAACGCTGCGCGGCTGGTCGCCCAGCCCCACCGTCAGCACGCGGCGCGCGCCCGCCACGCGGGCCAGCACCGCGCCGCGCACCAAGTCAGCTGCCGTGCCGGCGCGCAGCCAGCGCCGGGCCGGGCCGTCCTCGCCCTCGCGCAGGGCGGCCGCCAGCCGCAGCTCGCGCCGGCGCGCCTCCTCGGGCGGCACCTGCTCGCCGGGCAGCGCCACGCGCGCAGCCGCCAGCCGGCGCATGGGCCCCTGCACCAGCCACACGGGCACCTGCGCACCGCCCGCGGCGTCCAGCAGCTCGCGGCAGGCCGCCAGGTTGCGCCGGTCCTCGGCGAGGCTGCCACTGCCCAGCACCGGGAAGGCATCGGCCAGCG